>JAAXUL010000686.1 GCA_013336035.1 Chloroflexales bacterium | reverse complement strand
GGCGCGAGCCATCTCGACCGGGCCGCCGAGGCCGCCGAGCTGGCCCTGCGCCTCGACCCCGGCAGCCGCGAGGCCAAAGACCTGATCGTCTCTATCCGCGAGTCGATGGCCCGCGCCGCGGGCATCGAGGGCTCGTCGGCGCCCGCCTCCGACGCCCCCGCCGCCAGCGCCGAGCCGCGGATCAACCTCGGCGCTATGCCCGGCGCCGTCCGCTCGCAGCAGTTCGCGCTCGAGAAGCTGGTCGAGCAGGCCCAGAAGGCCCAGGAGTCCGGCGATATCGACGCCGCCGCTACGCTCTATGAGCAGGCCGTCGAGGGCGGCCTCGAGCGCGCCGATGTGCTCTACTCGCTCGGCCTGATCTACCAGGAGCGCGGCGACCACCGCTCGGCCACCGGCGTGCTCACCCGGGCCTCCTCCGACCCCGAGTACGCCCTCTCGGTCCACTTCGCCCTCGGCCAGTGCTACCGCGAGCTCGGCCAGCTGCCGCAGGCCGCCCAGGAGTTCGAGCAGACCATCCGCCTCGTCGACCTCGAGTCGATCAACAAGAACGAGGCCGACGATCTGATCCAGATGTACGAGAACGCGGCCACAATCTACGAGCAGATTGGCGATATCGCCCGGGCCGCCGCGCTCTATGGCACGCTGGCCTCGTTCCTCGAGAGCAAGCGCTGGGGCCGCGAGCGGGCCGGCGAGTTCAAGGACCGCTCGAAGGAGCTGTCGGACCGCAATATGTTCGCCAAGCTGCGCACGATGGGCACCGGCGCCCTCACTACGGCCGAGCCCGAGTCGCAGCCGCTCGAGGAGGATGAGCCGGCCTCGGAGGTGTGGGGTAAGATCCGCCCGATCACCGACTTCCTGCGCGGCGACAAGGTGCCCACCACCACTAGCCTCGGCGGCTGGGGCCAGCCGGCCTCGCTGCCCGAGCCGATGATCCTGCTCGAGAGTATGCCCGCCGCTCACAATAGGGGCTTCGCCCCCGTCACGCCCCTCGATACCTCCGGCCTCAGCGAGGAGGTGGCCGGCTGGGTCGAGCTGAGCAGCAAGTACCTCGACCAGGGCCTGGTCGAGGCCGCCCTCGACGCCTGCCACGAGACGGTCCGCCTGAATGTGGACTACCTGCCCATCCACCTGCGCATGGGCGAGGTCTACGAGCGCCAGGGCCGCCCCGAGGAGGCCCTCACTAAGTACCAGCTGCTGATCGACACCTTCCGCGTCCGCGGCGAGCCCGAGAAGGCTATCGACGTCTACTTCCGCTTTATCGATCTGGCGCCCGACACCTTCAACGCCCGCTCGCGCCTGGCCGAGATCCTGCGCGGCGCCGGCCGCACCGACGAGGCCGTCGAGCAGCTGCTCCAGGTGGCCGGCACTTACTATCGCCTCGGGCAGACCAATAAGGCCCTCGAGGAGTACCGCCGCCTGCTGCAGTGGGCGCCGAAGAACCGCGAGGTCCACGCCCAGTACGGCCTGGCCCTGCTGAAGATGGAGCGCTACGAGGCCGCCCTCGGCGAGTTCCGCCGCGCCCTCGAGCTGGGCAGCCCCGACGACCCCGTGGCCATGGCTCGCCTCAATATCACCCTGGCCCTGATGGGCGACCAGCCCCCCGCCGTCTGGGACTCGCTGGCGACGGTCCTCGACCTGCTCAAGACCCACCCGGGCAGCTTCGGCCCGGTGCAGGCCGAGTACCGCGGCGCCCTGATGGTCTCTGACGCGGCGATCCTGCACTATATCCTGGCGGTGCTCCAGCAGAGCGCCGGCCAGCAGACCTCGGCCCTGCTCGAGCTCGAGCAGGCCGAGGCCGCGCTCGCCGACGAGGTCGACGACCTGCTGCCGCCGGCCTTGCTCAACCAGGCCACCGCCGATAGCTATATCGCCCTGGGCAACGCCGAGGGCGCCCTCGAGCAGCTACGGCGCGGCATGGCCGCCGCCAGCCGCGGCAGCTCCGACCCCGGCGTGAAGCACGCCTTCGCCGTGCCCCTCAGCAAGGGCGATTTCGTGCGCCGCATGGCCGAGGCCTACGCCGCCTCGGACGATATCGCCGGCGCCGAGCAGGCTCTGCTCGAGGCCAGGCAGCTGCTGCCCTACGACCGGGCCGTCTACACTAAGCTGGCCGATGTCTACTTCCGCCAGGGCAAGCTCACCGAGGCCCTCGCCCAGCTCGAGGATCTGGCCGGCCACTATGAGGAGCGCCAGCAGCTCGATCGGGCGATCGAGATGCTCGAGTATGCCCTGAAGCTGGCCCCCAACCATATCGCGCTCAGTGGGCGCCTGGCCCGCATGCAGCTGCGGCGCGGCTACCTTGACAAGGGGCTCGAGGGCCTGGTGCGCGCGGCCGAGCTGCAGAAGAAGGCCGGCCAGCTGAAGGACGCCGTCGCCTCGCTCCAGGAGGCCGCCCAGGTCCATTGGACCCTCAGCGACCACGATAAGGCGCGCCAGATGTATGACCGCATCGTCCAGATCGCGCCCAACGATGTGGACGCCCGCCAGTGGCTGGCGCTGATGTACACCCTGATGCGCCGGCCCGCCGACGCTATCGCCGAGAAGAAGCAGATCGCGCGTATCTTCGCCCAGCAGCGCGACTATGACAACGCTATCGCCGAGCTGCACCAGATCATCGGCCTTGATCAGAAGGATGTCGACGCCTACTATATGCTCGGCGATATGCTGATGCGGCGCGAGGAGTATAGCCAGGCGGTGCAGCTCTACACCCGCCTGCTCAAGCTCGAGGGCGTCGAGCGCACGCGCGTCGAGGCTCTGCTCAGCGCGGCTAACCGGATGCTCCAGCAGCGGCAGGGGGTGCGCTAGGTTCGCATTGACAGAGAGGTCAGGGGATTGTACCCTGTAGGCCGGACTTCTCGTGAAATGCTGAACGTCTGGCTCCTACACGATGGACTTCTCTCGCCTGTGGGCGCGGCTCAATCCCCTGACCTCGCCCTACGCGATCCTCGATATCCTCATCGTCGGCGTGCTGTTCTACTGGCTGCTCGGCGTCATCCGCGGCACCAGGGCGGTGCAGCTCCTGCGCGGCGTCGGGATCCTGCTCGCCCTGACGATCTTTGTCGGCACCGTCGCCGGCAATCAGCTCGAGACCCTGGCATGGCTGCTCAGTACGATCATCACCCCAGCCCTGATCGTCGGCGTGCCCGTGCTCTTCCAGCCCGAGCTGCGCCGCGCCCTCGAGAGCCTCGGTCGCTCGAGCGAGCTGCTCAGCCGGCCGCTCACCGGCGCTAACCGCTCCGAGGTCCTCGAGACGATTACGACGATCTCACGCTCGGCCCAGCAGCTCTCGCAGCAGGGCGTCGGGGCCCTGATCGTGCTCGAGCGCACTACGCAGCTCCAGGAGTACGCCGACCGCGGCGTCATCCTCGACTCGCGGATCTCGACGCCGCTGCTGCTGAATATCTTCTACCCCAACTCGCCCCTCCACGATATGGCCGTGCTTGTGCGCGGCACCCGCATCCTCGCCGCCAATGTCGTGCTGCCCCTCAGCGAGGACGTGATCGGCCCGCGCCGCTATGGCACCCGCCACCGCGCCGCCAAGGGTATCAGCGAGCAGACTGACGCCCTGGCTGTGGTTGTGTCCGAGGAGACCGGCGCGATCTCGCTGGTCCAGGACGGCCGTATGGCTAGCTATCTCACCGAGGCGCGCCTGCGCACGATGCTCGCCGACCTGCTCCGCGTGCCGCTTGACGAAGAGGGAAAGTGACGCCGCGATGACATCGCTCCGCGCTTCGATCCTGCGCGTCGCTCTCGCTTTCGGTCTTAGCTTCGGTCTGTGGGCCTTTGTCTCGTTTAGCCAGAACCCCGAGGAGACCGTTACCTTCCCCGAGGTGCCCCTCGAGACCGTGGGCCTCACCGATGGGCTGGTGATCGTCGATGGTAACGGGCTGCCTAACGAGAAACTGCCTGTGGTGAGTATCACCCTGCGCACCGACCGCGAGCAGCTTACCACCCTGCGCCCGGTCGATATCCGCGCCGTGGCCGACCTCACTGGCCTCGGGCCGGGCGAGCATATCGTCCCGGTGAATGTGCAGCCGACCCGCGGCAACGTCTCGTTCCAGCCCGCCACCGGCGGCGTCGAGCCCTCGTTGGTGCCGATCAGGCTCGAGCAGCTGAGCACCCGGGAGGTGCCCATAGAGGTCGAGGTCCAGGGCAACCTGCCCTTCAGCTTCGAGCGCGGCGAGCCTAAAATAAGCTCTGGCGGGGATCCCATCGAAACGGTGCGGGTGGTCGGCCCCCAGAGTCGGGTCTCTCGGGTGACGGCGGCCCGGGCCACGGCTAATATCGAGCAGCTGCGCGCCACCTACCTGGCGCCCCTCAGCCTGGAGGCGATCGATGTCGGCGGGCAGCCCGTTGAGGGGGCGCGCCTCGAGCCGAATACGGTGACGGTGGAGATCCCGATCAACCCGGTCGTGGGCCTCAAGCTTGTCCCGGTCCAGCCGGCTATCGTCGGTCTGCCCGCCCCCGGCTATGAGGTGCGTGGCGTGGTGGTCGACCCGCCCCTGATCGCCCTGGCCGGCAGCTCGGGCCCCCTCGACGCCGTGGAGGTGCTGACGACGGCGCCGATCGATCTGGCCGGCGCCCGCGAGAGCATGGGGCGCATTGTGGCGATCAGCTTCCCCGAGGGCACCTCGCCCCGCGAGGGCGAGCCGGACACGGCCCGCGTGACCGTGCAGATCGCGCCGCTGTCGATGCGCTTCCAGGTCCAGCTCCCGGCCCAGGTCTCGGCGACGGGGGTCGGCCCGGATCTGGCCGTCGCGCTAAGCCCCGCTGTGGTGAGCCTGGCCCTCTCGGGCTCGAGCCAGGCGCTGGCTGACCTGGCCCAGGCCCCCCAGCGCGCCGTCGTCGATGTGAGCGGC
>JAAXUL010001494.1 GCA_013336035.1 Chloroflexales bacterium | reverse complement strand
CCCGAGGCGCCCTCGCATATCGCCCAGGCCATGCGCAGTGGGGCGCCCCGCCTGGTCGCGCACATCCGCGAGGAGCACCTGGCAGCGGCAGCGGTGGACGCGGATCACCTGGCGGCTCTGCGCCAGCTGGGCATGCGCTCGGGCATTATCGTCCCGCTGGTGGTGCAGCAGGCCGTGGTCGGCGCCCTAACCCTGATCGTCGCCGAGTCGGGGCGGCAGTACGACCCCACCGACCTGGCCCTGGCGGAGGAGCTGGCGCAGCGGGCGGCCCAGGCGATCACCCACGCCCGGCTCTACGCCGCCGAGCAGCAGGCCCACGCCGAAGCGGAGGCGGCGGTTCAGCTGCGCGACGAGTTCCTCTCGGTGGCCGCCCACGAGCTCCAGACCCCCCTGGCGGCGCTGCTCGGCACCACCCAGCTGATGCAGCAGCGCGACGCCCGCGAGGGGCTGCTGGCCGAGCGCGAGCGGCGCAGCCTGACCACGCTGGCGAGCCAGGGCCGCCGGCTCAATCGCCTGATCGGCAATCTGCTCGACGTCACGCGCCTGACGGCCGGCCGACTGACCCTTCAGCTCGACACCGTAGACCTACGGGCCCTGGTGGCCCAGCTGGTCGAGGAACTGCGGCTGCCCACCTCACGCCACGAGCTGGTCGCCGATCTCCCCGAGCTCCCGCTGCTGCTCAGCGGGGATGCACTGCGCATGGAGCAGGTGGTCGCCAATCTGCTGCAGAATGCGCTGAAGTATAGCCCGCACGGCGGCGTAGTGACGGTCGCGCTCGCCCGGCGGGGGATGGAGGCGGTGCTCAGCGTGACCGACGAAGGCATCGGCATCCCGGTGGAGGCCCTGCCCCAGCTGTTCACCCGCTACTACCGGGCGCCAAACACCGCCAGCGCCCGCATTGCGGGCCTGGGCATCGGCCTGTTTGTGGTCAAGGAGATCGTCGAGCGTCATGGCGGGACGGTCAGCGTGGCCAGCATAGAGGGGCAGGGCAGCATCTTCACGGTCACGCTGCCCCTGACGTCCATGCCCTGAGCCCGTCGGCCCCCCGACTGGCTAGACCTACATCGTTCCGGTACGCGCCGCCACTCGGCGTCGATGCCGATGCTCCCGCTGGTAGCAGCTCAGCAGCTGGAAAACGGGGTGTTCGGCTGCGCGACGACGATAAGGCCGTCACAGAGGTGATCGCTGACTCGCTGGCACGTATCTTGCAAACACTCACAGGACCGCTAACGGCACCGTCCCCGGTCTGGAGGGGGGCCAGCCCAAACGGTGTCACACGCCCCTGGTGCTGCGACCAGGGGCGTGGCCTTGATCAGGCGAGGGATACGACACTTCCCTTCATAAACGCTTGATGATAGCGATGATAGAGCGGTCCACCCAGCCCTCAACGCCTCTGGTGGCGCCCGAGCCTTCCTCCCGCCATCGCGGCCAGCAGAGTCAGGGACAGGATTTGCAGCCATCCTGGCTCCGGGTAGCCGGGCCGACCGACCCACGCCACCGGGCCGTGCACCTGGAGCGGGCGCAGCGAGGGCGCCCCGTCGGGCGGGCCGAAGATGGACTTCTGGGCGATGTTCCAGCCGTAGTGGAACCCGGCAACACGCCAGAGGTTCCCCGTCTGAAGCTGCAGGAAGGCCAGGAGCAACCCGGCAATGCTGAGGCCCAGGAAGCGCTTCCAGCCGGGGCCGTGGTAGCGCGCGAAGAGCCCGCTGCTCACCGCGAGCGCCCCAGGCAGGCCCAGCGCCTCCACCAGGGCGTCGAGGCCGTACCCGCGGAAGACCATCTCCTCGTCGAAGACCAACATGCTCTCCTGGGCGGCAATCAGCGCCGCGGAGGCCAGTACCACACCCGGCGCGAGTCCATCCTGCCAGCCCCACGCTGGCGCCGAGAC
>JAAXUL010000685.1 GCA_013336035.1 Chloroflexales bacterium | reverse complement strand
CCGTCACGGGCACACTTTGGGGACGTGGCGGAATGGCAGACGCGCATGACTTAGGATCATGTGCCGCAAGGCGTGCGGGTTCAACTCCCGCCGTCCCCACCAAGAGCCAGAGGGGCGCACCGGGGCGGAAAGGTCACCCCCTCCACTGGTGCTGGGTTTCGATACCAAGGTGGGCGCGCGCTTCCTCGAAGGTCACCTCCAGCTGCCAGCGTTGGACGAACCACTCCACGATCTGCATCTGAAGGTGACCGTCGCCACCCTGATCAAGCTCTGACCACCGATTCATCCACGGCCTTGATGACCCGCAGCGCGCGCAGCGTGACCCACTTGCTCGGCTGGCCCTTGCGCTCGATGTCGCTCCACAGCTTGCCGTTGAGCGTGTTCTCCAGCCTCCAGCGCCCCTGGACATCCTGCTGGGCCACCAGCCAGCGGTAGGCCGTCGCGAGCCGCGGATCGTGGCCGTAGCCCAACGCGACTAGCACCGCCAGGGTCTCCAGCACGTCGCTCCAGTAGCTCAGCGGGAAGCCGAGCTTGAACCAGGCCGCGCTCACCCGCTCGGTGGCCGGGTAATCGGCCTCTGCCAGATCATAGCGTAGGAGGAATTGGGCGCCCTGGGCCAGCGCCCGCTCCATCAGCGGCGTGCGCTGGTGCGGTGGGACCACAAGCAGCGCGTTCAGCACCTTGGTTGCGCCCCAGGCGCACGGCTGCTGCCGATTGTCGCCACAGGCGAAGTCGGGGCCACTGGTGCCCGATGAGTAGTACTGGATCGGCACCTCACCCGTAATCGCCCGCACCTGCCACCCGAGGGCCTGCTGCACCCACGGATCGTCCAGCCAACCGAGCCGGATCAGCGCGGCCAGCAGATTGCCGTTGAGACAGTGGACCACGCCGCCTGGTGCCGGGCGCTGGTTGTACGAAAATCCGCCAGTGCTCGCCACGCTGTGATTGAGCAGATAGGTGCAGCCACGCCGGACGCGCGCGTTCGTGGGATCGGCCCCCAGGCTCCCCAGCAGGATGATCTGCCAGGCCGTGCCGCGATACTTGCCGTAGCCCCCGCCCGGCTTCTGCCAGTAGCCCTCGGGGTGCTGGGCGACCAGGATCGCCGGGACGGGGCCGCTGGCCATGATCGCCGCCCAGGCCGCTCGTAGTTCAGGATCATCGCTGGGACGGTCAAGCCGATCGCGCAGGGCAAAGGCGCGAATGGCCGGGTTGGCCCGGTCTTCCTCCAGCAGCCAGGCGAGCGCGGCAGCATTCACGTGCTCCAGCCAAGACATCAGGGCCTCCTTCCCCACGGTGACGGGAATCAGTTCCCCAGAAATTGACGAAGCGCTGCATGCACCAAGCCCTGAAGCGAGCGGAGCATACTTCTGGTCACGCTGGCCTGATCATTATCCCGGACGGCAGCTAGCTCGGCCGCCAGCGCAGGGCCGCCAGATAGGCCAGATTTAACGGGGCCGTCCACCACCACCCAACGGGGGAGCGCGACAGCCGGCGCGCGATGCTCGTGAGCCCATAGAAGCGCCGATTGGCGTACTGGTAGCCCGCCAGTAACGCCGCGGCGCTCATCTGCTTCGGCTGAAACACCACCGCGTCCCGCCCATTGTACTGCCGCCAGTCCCGCGTGAGAATCCGCCCCTCCGCCTCCAGGCGCTGGTACAGGCGCGTCCCGGGATAGGGCGTCAGGATGTTGAACGTCGCCTGCTGGACCCCAACCGCTTCCAGAAAGTCCAGCGTCTCGGCGAAGATCGCCTCGCTGTCGTGATCGAACCCAAAGACGATCCCGACCTGGACGGAGATGCCATAGGAGTGGATGCGCTCAATCACCCGCGCATAGTCCTCGACCCGGTTGAAGCCCTTGTGCACCTCGTTCATACTCGCCTGCGACAACGACTCCAGGCCAATGAAGAGGTGCTTGCAGCCACTGCGCGCCGCCCCTTCCAGAAACGCTTCGTCGTGGCCCGCCTGAATGCTGACCTGGCTGCTCCACCATTTCTGGTACGGCGCGATCGCCTGGAACAACGCGTTGGCATAGGCCCGGTCGCTGGCCAGATTGTCGTCCCAGAAGATGATCACCTTGCCGGGGAAGGAGGCATATTCCGCCGCCACCGCGGCCACCGGGCGCGTGCGGACCTGGCGCTGATACATGACCGCGAGGCTGCAAAAATCACAGCCGAAGGCGCAGCCCCGCGTCGCAAACAGGCGCCCGCCGCTATAGTCGCGCCGATGATACAGGTCTTTGCGCGCCATAGGCGCATGGGTGAGCGCCGGCGGGGCGCCGGCCGCGTAGCGCCGGGCATAGTGGCCCTGTTCACAGTCGGCCAGGAATTGGGGCCAGGACACCTCGGCCTCACCGACCACAATCACATCGGCGTACTGCTGCGCCTCCTCCGGCACTAAGGTAACGTGGGGGCCGCCTAAGACCACGGGAATCCCGCGGCGGCGAAACTGGGCCGCGAGATCATAGACATGAGGGGCGCTCGGGGTATGAAAGGTGATCGCGACCAGATCGACCGGGGCCGTGAGATCCACCGGGATCATAGCCTCATCACAATGCGTCACCTCCCACTGGGGCGGCACCAAGGCCGCCAGGTAGGGCATGGTGATCTGCTGAAAGTTGAGCACCCGTGCCCGGCGCACCTGACGAATCTCTGGCGCCGAGGCGGTGATCAAGAGCAGTCTTGGACGTGGTGCAGCCACAGCGCGACCCCTTCACATGAATCCCGTGTGAGCCAAGGGACTTCGGCCCCTCGTCGTGCATACGAGCGGCGTTTATCGCCAGACCCACTATAGTCCACCGTCACGGCTCGTGCAGCGACTCACGTGCTGGAGCATCCACACCCACGTGTGACTGCCTGCGGCCAGCAGGCAGTCATCCGGATCCAGGAGCGCCCCGATGGGATCGTATCGTTGAGCCAACGACCCCGGCAGATCTTCCGCAGGTTCTTACCTCACGATCGGTGCGCTGCCCCCGCTGGCCCGGCCGAGCCCTTCGACGCCGCCCTGGTGACTCGTGACGCTGCGGAGGTGGATCGCAGCGCCGCCCTGGAACGGTATGCTCGGGTGGCGCTCTTCCGCTCGATGGTGGTGGCGCCCCGCTCCCCCGATCGTGCTCATCCGCCCAGCAGGGCGCGCGCCTGTGCCACGGTGAGATCCTTGTTGTAGATTGGGCTGTCTGGCTCCTGCCGGGTGCTGTCGTGAAGCGAGCCCAGATCGATAGGACCGAACCCGAGCTGGGCAATCAGGTCCGCGACCAGCTGCTTGGCCGCCGGGTCGTCGCCCGACAGCGGGATCACCCGCCGCGCCGCGATCGGCTTGGCGGGGTCGCCTTGGGTCTGGAGATGTTGGTACCAGATCGTGTTGAAGGCTTTCACGATCCGCGCGCCGGCCAGATGCTCGGCCACCAGCTCGCTCTGCGCCCGTCCGGCGAGCTCGATCAGGCCATCGCGCTGGGGATAGTAGTTCGCGGCGGTGACGACCACTTTGCCCACCAGCAGCGCCGCTGGCAGCTCCCGATAGCGCCCGAAGGGGATGGCCTCGATCACCACCTCTCCGAAGGTGGCGGCTTCGGCGACGGACACGGTCTGCGCGCGCGGCCCCAGCTCGGCGACGAGCGCCGCCAGGCTTGCCGGACCGCGGGTGTTGCTGATGGCCACGCGCTGGCCCACGTCCACCAGCAGCCGCGCCAGTGTCGCGCCGATGCGCCCAGCGCCAATGATGCCAATCTCCATAGCCACTGCTCCTGTTGCTCCTGGTACTGATGACTTTGGCTCACCCCGGAGATCAGCCGGTCCATGAGATGATGGACCGTGCGAGCGTCACACCGTCGCAGAGGGAAGCGACGCGCAGTGCTTCCAAGGAGCACGGAGCGCACGGTGGTGCCTCGACGGCTCAGCACATGCCCTGGTCGGCGGATCAGATGTAGTACATCACGTTGCCGGCGCGCTCGCGCTTACGCTGGCAAAGCTCGTCGAGGGTGTGCTCGGCAAGCATCTGCTCGAGTCGGTCCCGCAGGGTGATCCAGACCTCCTCGACCAGGGCCAGATCCTCGGGCACGGTGGGGCCCAGGCCGTCGCGCGCCGGCTCATCGGGCAGCAGCGGGCCTTCCAGCACGGTGAGGATCTCGAGCAAGGTGATGGTCTCGGGGCTGCGGGCGAGCAGATGCCCGCCCTGGGGGCCGCGCAGGCTCTCGATCAGGCCGCCGCGGCGCATAGTGATCAGCAGCTGGTTCAGGTAGTTGACCGGGATGCCCTGTCGGCGGGCAATCTCCTCGCTCTGGATGGGGCCCTGACCAAAGCGCTGGGCCAGGTCGAAGAGCGCTCGCAGCCCGTAGTCGCCTTTGCTCGAGATGCGCATAGGATGTCCAATTTGTCAAGTAAGACACATAACAATATAGGCTCATCGTAGCATCCAGGTTGCGCTGTGTCAATGCGCGCTCCTCACGGAAGGCCCTGACGCACGGTTCCTTGACAGATCCCCCAACCCCGCATATAGTGGACATGACTAAATTGCTTAATAAAGTAAACATAACCCGCCGCCGTCGCCACGCTCACGGGCGTGGCTGACCTATCGAGCGAGCAGCATGCGTGTCCACGACCCTGCCGCGCAGGTGGCCGCCGACCAGGCCCACCTGCTGCATCCGCAGCATCACCCGAGCGATCACCTTGACCCGCAGATCTGGGTTGCCGGCGCGGGTGCCCTGATCACCAACAGCACGGGACAGACCTTCCTCGACGGCCTGAGCGGAATGTGGAATGTCCACGTCGGCCACGGCCGCCGTGAGCTAGTCGAGGCCGCCGCAGGCCAGCTCTCTCGCCTGGCGTTCGCGTCGTCGTATATCGGCGACACCAGCCTGCCCGCCATCGCCCTGGCCGAGCGGCTCAGCACGC
>JAAXUL010000684.1 GCA_013336035.1 Chloroflexales bacterium | reverse complement strand
CACCATCCTCCTGGCCCACGCCGGGGCCGTAGATCATCTGGTCTACGGCCCCGGCAGCCTGCTGGTGAGCGGCTCTGCCGACGGGACGGTGCGGGTCTGGCGGGTGTAGGGCGCGGGGCGCCTAATACTTCGCCACGCTCGGGTCCACGTCGTCGCTCCAGCGCAGAATGCCGCCCACCAGGTTCTTGAGCTTGCGGAAGCCGGCGCCCTTAAGCAGTTCGACGGCCCGGCCGCTGCGCACGCCGCTGCGGCAGTACACGACCATCTCCCAGGAGCTGTCTAGCTCGTGGAGCCGCTCGGGCAGCTGGTCCACCGGGATGACCTTGTCGGTGCCGGGGATGCTAGCGATCTCCACCTCGTAGGGGTTGCGGACATCGAGCAGGTAGGGGCGCTGGTCGCCGCGCAGCAGCCCGTCCAGCTCGACGGGCGTGATCTCGTACTGGCTGCCCAACGTGCTGACCTCGGGGACAATCCCACAGAACTGCTCGTAGTCGATCAGCTCGGTGATGGTCGGGTGGTCGCCGCAGACCGGGCAGGCGGGGTTGCGGCGCAGCTTCAGCTCGCGGAAGCGCATAGCCAGGGCGTCGTAGAGCATCAGCCGGCCGACCAGGGTGTCGCCGATGCCGGTGAGCAGCTTGATCGCCTCGGTGGCCTGGATGGTGCCGATCACGCCGGGCAGCACGCCCAGCACGCCGCCCTCGGCGCACGAGGGCACCAGGCCCGGGGGCGGGGGCTCGGGGTAGAGGCAGCGGTAGCAGGGCCCGCCGTCTCTCGGCGAGAAGACCGTGGCCTGGCCCTCGAAGCGGAAGATGCTGCCATAGACGTTCGGCTTGCCGAGCATCACGCTGGCGTCGTTGGTCAGGTAGCGGGTGGGGAAGTTGTCGGTGCCGTCGATGATCACATCGTAGGGCCGCAGCAGATCGAGGGCGTTGGCCGAGGTGATCTGGGCCTCGTAGGTGGTGACCTCGACCAGGGGATTGAGGTCGCGCAGGCGCGCCTTGGCCGACTCGGTCTTGGGCAGGCCGACGGTGGCGGTGCCGTGGACGATCTGGCGCTGGAGGTTGCTCTCGTCAACCACGTCGAAGTCGACCAGGCCGATGTGGCCCACGCCCGCCGCGGCCAGGTAGAGGGCCAGGGGCGAGCCGAGGCCGCCCGTGCCGATCAGCATGACGCTGCCCTGCTTCAGGCGCCGCTGGCCGGTCATGCCGACCTCGGGCATGATCAGGTGCCGGCTGTAGCGCCGGATCTCCTCGTTCGACAGAGAAGCTGTGCTCATAGGCCCCCCCCGGCGATCGCCGGAATGATCGACACCGTCTCGCCATCCTTCAGGGGCGTCTCCTCGCCCTGGAGGTAGCGGACGTCCTCGTCGCCGACATAGATGTTGACGAAGCTGCGCAGGCGGCCATCGTCGCCGAAGAGGTGTTTGCCGAGGGTCGGGTGCTGCTCGACGAGGCCGCGCAGCAGCGCGCCGACGCTTTCGGCATCGAGGGTGACGGTCGCGTTGCCCGCGGCGTACTGTCGCAGGGCCGTCGGGATGGTGATCGTCACGGCCATATAGTGATCTCCTCTTGTTCGAAGCGGGCCCCATCGTCGACGAGGAGCCACGAGGCGAGCTCGGCGGCGCTGCCCGAGCGTACAGACTGGATGACAAAGGCGAAGCTGGTGCCGCCGATGGCCTGGGCGCCCACGCGGTCGCGCTCGGACGGGGCGGCGGGGTGGTCGGGGTGCGAGTGGTAGACGCCAACGAGCTCGAGGCCGCGGGAGCGGGCCTCGCGGTCGGCCCGCATATAGTCGCGCGGGTCGAGGTAGAAGCGGTCGCGCCGCGAGGTCGGGTCGTCGCCCTCGGCGAGGGTGACCTGGCCCTGCCAGCGATTCTCGGCCCGGAAGACGCCGAGCACGACCTTGTCGTCGGCCTCCAGGCGGCCCAGGAGCAGGCCGACGCACTCATCGGGGTAGGTCGCCTCGGCGTGGGCGGCGATGGCCGCGGCGGCATCAGGTGTAAGTGTCAACATGTAAGGGCATCCCTGGTGGGCGCCCACGAGGGCGCCCCTGCCTGTGCTCAGATACCTGCTCCAGCGATGAAGTCGCCCTCCTCCCAGAAGCGCTCGCTGAGGTAGCGGTTGGCGCTGTCGCAGAGGATGGTGACGACCAGGCCCTCGCGCAGATCGCGGGCGACGCGCAGCGCGGCGGCGACGTTTGCGGCGGCCGAGATGCCGACCAGCAGGCCGGCGTGGCGGGCGAGGCGGCGGGCGGTGGCGAAGGCCTCCTCGCTGCCAACCTCGATGACCGCGTCGGGGGCGCGGGGGTCGTAGATGGCGGGGACGAGGCGGGTCGAGGCCATGTGCTTGACGCCCTCGAGGGCGTGGTAGGGGCCGTCGGGCTGCACGGCGATAGCGCGCAGCCGGCTGCTCAGCTCGCGCAGGCGGCGGGCGGTGCCCATAAAGGTGCCGCTGGTGCCGAGGGCGGCGACGAAGTGGCTGACGCGACCGTCGGTCTGGGCCCAGATCTCGGGGCCGGTGGTCTCGTAGTGGGCCTGGGGGTTGGCGGGGTTGCTGTACTGGTCAGGGTAGAAGTAGCGCCTGGGCTCGCGGGCGACCAGATCGCGGATAGTGGTGATGGCCAGGTCCATGCCCTCGGCGGGGTCGGTGAGGATCAGCTCGGCGCCGAGGGCGCGCAGGGTGCGGACGCGCTCGAGGCTGGCGTTGGCGGGCAGGGCCAGGGTGACGCCGTAGCCGAGGGACGCGCCGATCGTGGCGTAGGCGATGCCGGTGTTGCCGCTGGTGGCGTCGGCGATGCGCACGCCGGGGCGCAGCAGGCCCCGCCGCTCGCCGTCGCGGATCATCCAGAGGGCCGGGCGATCCTTGACCGAGCCGCCGAGGTTGTACCACTCGGCCTTGGCGTAGACCTCGACGCTGTCGGGCAGGCCCTCGGCCAGGCCGGTGAGGCGCAGCAGGGGCGTGTTGCCGATCAGGTCAAGGGCAGAGGCCACGGGCTGGCTGCCGATGCGTTCGCGAGCGGTGGTCATGGGCGCCTCGTGCGGCGGTAGACGATCACGGCGGCCTTCATGGTGTTGAGGGCCAGGGTGGCGCAGCGCGGGCGAGCGCGGGCGACCTCGCGGCCGAGCAGGTCGAGGACGGCCTCGTCGCCCATCGTCTCGATGGCGGACAGCGGGGCGCCCTGTAGCTCCTCGGCCAGCAGCGAGGCCGCGGCCTGGCTGATCGTGCAGCCGAGGCCCTCGAAGCTCAGGCCGGCGATGTGCTCGGTCGCCGGGTCGACCTTCAGGTAGATCGTCACGCTGTCGCCGCAGTCGGGGATGCCGCCGGGCATGGTCACATCGGCGCCGGCCAGCGGGCCATGGTGGCGCGGGCGCTCGTAGTGGTCGAGCAGTCTGTCGATGATCTGCTGGCGGTCCATATCCCTGATCCCTGGCGCCGAGCGCCTACCCTTTCTCGATCGGCAGCCCGACGGCGTTGCCCCACTCGGTCCAGCTGCCATCGTAGTTGCGGACGCGGGGGTAGCCGAGCAGGTAGGTGAGCACGAACCAGGTGTGGCTCGAGCGCTCGCCGATGCGGCAGTAGGCGATCACATCCTTGTCGGCGGTGACGCCCTGGGCGCCGTAGAGCTCGCGCAAATCGTCGGCGCCCTTGAAGGTGCTGTCGCCCTTCACGGCCTTCGCCCATGGGATGCTGACCGCGCTGGGGATGTGGCCGCCGCGCAGGGTGCCCTCCTGCGGGTACTCGGGCATATGGGTGCGCTCGCCCGAGAACTCCTGGGGGCTGCGCACATCGACCAGGGCGGCGCCCGAGGGCTTGCGGATATGATCGCGCACCTGGTCACGGAAGGCGCGGATGGTGGCGTCGTCGCGCGCGGGGGCGCTGTAGCTGGCACGGGGGTAGGTCGGCACCGCGCGGGTCAGCTCGCGGCCCTCGGCGACCCACTTGGCGCGGCCGCCGTCGAGGATGCGGACATCCGCATGGCCGAAGAGCTTGAAGATCCAGAAGGTGTAGGTGGCCCACCAGTTATGCTTGTCGCCGTAGAACACGACGGTCGTGTCGTTGCTGATCCCTTTTTCGGCCATCAGCTCGGCGAAGTGGGGCGCGTCGAGATAGTCGCGCACGACGGGGTCGTTGAGGTCGCCGACCCAGTCGATCTTGACTGCGCCCGGGATGTGGCCGGTCTCGTAGAGCAGCACGTCCTCGTTGCTCTCGACCAGGCGCACCCTCGGGTCGCTCAGGTGGTCGGCAGCCCAGGCTGTATCGACCAGCACCTCGGGGTGTGTATATCCGCTCATCGCGGGCTCCTTCAGAAAGGCTCAGCTCTGCTTGAGATTGGCCCTATTTTACCCGCCCCGCGGGATTAAGTCAAGTTCTTAATCATGATACTCAACAAAAACCGCATCGGCCTCGCTATAGACCCGGTAGGTGGCGATGGGCTCGAAGGCGGGCAGGGTACGCGGCAGGCCGCTGCGGACATCGAAGAGCGAGCCGTGGAGCGGGCACTCGACACAGAGCTCATCGGGGTCGAACTCGCCCTGGCTGAGCGAGGCCTCGGCGTGCGAGCAGGTGTCGTCGATAGCGTAGAGCTGGCCCTCGGCGCGGAACACTGCCACGCGCCGCCCAGCCACGTCGAAAGCCCGCCCCGTGCCCTCGGGGATGTCGGCGAGCGTGCCGACCTGGATGGTTGACATAAATGATCTCCAGTGCATACCAGAACACACCCCCCTCTCCTGCGAAGCGGGAGAGGGGGGCAGGGGGTTGAGGGCCAGCTACCCGACGGATCCTTCCATCTCCATCTGGATGAGGCGGTTGAGCTCGACGGCGTACTCCATCGGCAGCTCGCGCGTGAAGGGCTCCATAAAGCCCAGCACGATCATCGAGAGGGCGTCGGCCTC
>JAAXUL010001493.1 GCA_013336035.1 Chloroflexales bacterium | reverse complement strand
AGGCTCAAGTCGGCGGTGCGCTCCGCCACCCATCGCGCCAGCAGCGCCCGCTCGTCCTGGAGCTGCTGGTACAGGTGCGCGTTGGCGAGGGCGACCGCGGCCCGGTCGGCCAGGTTCTGGGCCAGCTGGAGGTCCTGATCGGTGAAGGCGGGGCGTAGCTGCTGGCGGCGGGTCAGCCCCAGCACCCCAAGCGACCGCCCCTCCACCTGCAACGGCGCCAGCACCGCGCTGCTCACCTGAAAGCGGTCGATGGCGGGCCAGTACTCCGGCTGAAGCCTGGCGCGCAGCTGCTCGGGGTCGATGGTGGGGATCAGCAGCGGGCTGCCACTGCGGAAGACGTGGGCCACCGGGTGCTGGCTCTCGATAGGGATCGGGTGTGCCGCGAAGATCGCCCGTATAAGGGCCAGGGCCTCGAGATCGATATCGTGGGCTGTGACCGGCAGCAACAGGTGGCCGTCGTCGGAGCGCAGCACGATGGTGCAGGCACAGCCCGGCGCCTCGGCGAGGTGACGCGCGATCAGGTCCAGCAAGGCGTCAGTGCCCATACTGGTGGCGGCGAAGGCGCGCGAGGCCTCGGTGAGCACCTCCAGGCGGGCGGCGTACGCACGGAGCTCAGCCTCGGCCGCCTTGCGCTCGCCGATGTCGCGATTCACCGTCACCAGGCCGCTCGGCTCGCCGTCCGGGCCGCGCACCTGGCTCACCGCGGCGAGGATCAGGAGCGGGCGGCCGTCCTTGTGGCGCTGGATCACCTCGCCCTTCCAGACCCCCTGCGCGCGCAGCTGCTGAAGCACCTGCGCCACCTCCACCTCCACGTACTCAGTGTGGAGGATCTCGGGCGACGGACGGCCGATGACGTCGGCGGCAGACCAGCCGTAGAGCGCCTCGGCCGCCGGATTCCAGCTGGTAATCCGCAGGGCCGGATCGGCGGCGATCACCGCGTCCTGGACGTAGCGCAGGAGCTCGCTGGGCGCAAACCCGCCGCCTGAGGGCTGAGGCGTCGCCTCGTGTCCAGCCTGATGGGGAGGGTCAGTCACAACAGACCTCGTTGTGCATGTAGCTGAGACGTCATCGCCAGTATAGCACCGCGCGCGCAGCGCTCAGGTGCGTGAACAGCTTGAGCGCAATGAGGGATCGCAGTGCCTCACGAAGGCGCCAGACAACCCGAGCGGCAGAAGGTTGTGCTGATGTCAGGATCTCGCGGTACCATAGCTATACGCATCACGAACGGTGCAGGTGAGACCAGACAAGGGAGCACGACGATGAGCAATCTAGAGGTACGCGTTCTCGAGCTGCCCCCGCTGCGCGTCGCGGCGGCGCTGGGGTTTGGCCCAAACCCCGAGGAGCGGTCGATACAGGCGCTGCGGCCCTGGCTCGAGGCCTACGGGGCGCTGCGCGAGCCGGCGCGGCGGCGGTTCTTCGGCTTCAACAACCCGAGCCCCTCCGTGGGGAGCCCGAACTACGGCTATGAGCAGTGGGTCACGGTCGGGCCGGAGGAACAGGGCGCGGGCGAGGTGGTGATCAAGGAGTTCGGCGGTGGCCGCTATGGGGTTGCCCGCTGCTGGCTGGAACACATCCAGGCGGTGTGGGCCCAGCTGGCGGCCTGGCTCGAAGACAGCCGCTACACGATGGGGCCGCACCAATGGCTCGAGGAGTGCCTGACACCCGAGGCGTTGCTGCGGGGCGACATGGGCGCAATGAAGCTGTACCTCGCCTATCTGCGCAACTGGTCGCTGGCTTGGGATCTGGAAATCATCATCAAGACCTTGTTGGTCGTCGTAAAAGACCATCATGCCTACTAGATCCGCTTACGGGCCGCGCGAAAGAGCAGTCATGCGCAGTGGACTTTCTTTACGTACTCGCGCATTTTTCTACTTGGCTGCGATCCTTGTT
>JAAXUL010000683.1 GCA_013336035.1 Chloroflexales bacterium | reverse complement strand
AATCTCAGCCCCAGCTCTTCGCCGAGCCGCCGCTCCGCGACGCCTGGCAGCGCGCCCGCGCCCTCGCCGACGGTGCCGTCCTCCCGCTGCGCCTGCGGTTGCGCCTTGCCGCCGCGGCTGGCGACCTCCACGCCCTGCGCTGGGAGGCCCTGCGCGACCCGCTGACCGACGTGCCCCTGGCCTGCGATGAGCGCTTGCGCCTCGTGCGCTACCTCGACAGCGCCGACACGCGGCCGATCAGCCTGGGGCCAAGGCCCGAGCTGCGCGCCCTGCTCGTCGTCGCCGCCCCGCGCGATCTGGACGCCTACGGGCTGGCCGAGATCGACGTGGAGGGCGAGGTGGGCCGGGTGCGCAAAGCGCTGGGGGCGATCCCCCTCACCGTCGTCGGCGACCACGAGGAGGCGGTGAGCCGCCGGGCCACGCTGGGGGCGGTGCAGGCGGCCCTACGTGAGGGGCCGGCGATCCTCTGCCTGCTCTGCCACGGCACGCAGACCGACGACGGCACGACGCTCTGGCTGGAGGACGACGACGGGAAGGCCTGCCGGGTCAGCGGCGTGGACTTCGGCCAGCTGCTCGCCCAGCTCGCCCGCCCGCCCCTGCTCGCCGCGCTCATCGCCTGCGACAGCGGCGGGGCCCTGGCGGCCCTCGGCTCGCGCCTGGCCCTCGCTGGCGTCGGCGCCGTGGTGGCGATGCAGGCGAGGCTCTCGATGGGCGCGGCGAAGCTGCTGCTGCCGGCACTCTTCAGCGAGCTGGCCCGCGATGGGTGCATCGACCGCGCGGTCTCGGTGGGCCGCGCCGTCCTGCGCGATGGGAACGAGTGGTCGACGCCCGCGCTGTGGCTCAGGATCAGGGAGGGACGGCTGTGGCGGGAGGATATGTCCGACGACCCGCTGGATGCGGCGCTGACGTTGCTAGCGGCAATGCCGCTGGAACGCATCCCCGATCCGGCGCCCCTTCCGCACGGCTCGCGCATGCCCTTCGCCCGCAATCCGCTCTTCGTAGGGCGCGAGGGCGACCTGCAGGCTCTGGCGGCCAAGCTCAAGCGGGAAGGGAGCACGGTAACGATCACTGGGATCGGCGGCATAGGGAAGACCAACCTGGCCACCGAGTTCGCCCACCGCTACGGCCAGTTCTTCGCCGGCGGTGTCTTCTGGCTCAGCTTCGCCGACCCCGCCGGCGTGTCTGGCGAGATCGTCGCCTGCGGCGGGGCTGAGGCGCTAGGGCTCTACGGCGAGGCCGATGGGCTCAGTCGGGAGGAGCAGGTAGCTCACGTCCTGCGCGCCTGGCAGGAGCCGACCCCGCGCCTGATTGTGCTCGATAACTGTGAAGACGAGGAACTGCTGGCCACGTGGTGCCCGCGGATCGGCGGGGGCTGTCGGGTGCTGCTGACCAGCCGATCGAGCCAGTGGGATGGCGCGCTGGGCGTGGTCGCCCGTCGGCTGGGCGTGCTGGCTTACGCCGAGAGCATCGCTCTGCTGCACAGCCTACGCGAGAGTCTGAGCGATGCGGAGGCAGACAGGATCGCCGACGTGCTCGGCGACCTGCCGCTGGCCCTGCACCTCGCCGGCAGCTTCCTGCGCGCCTACCCCCAGGAGCAGCCAGGCACCTACCTGGAGCGGCTGCAATCGGCCTTGCTCAAACATCCCTCGCTGATGGGCCGCGGGTCGCGCCACTCAACGACCCCTTCGTCTACGAGGACGGCCCCGCCGCCATCGACGCCGACGCGCGCGGCGCCCTCCAGCGCCGCCCCTTCCTCGTGGGCGCCGACACCCTGCGCGGCGGCAGCGTGGACCTGGCCCGCATCGGGACGGCCCAGGCCCGCATCGCCAGCGACGCCTACAAGGTGCTCCACCTGGCCTCGATCGCCGACGCCCTGCCCCTCCCGCTCACCCACGCCATGGAGGGCGGCGCCAGGCGCCCCCGCCCCGAGGTGTCGGCCACGCTGCTCTTCGCCGGCGACCTGCCCGCCGAGGACATCGCGCTCAAGCCCGCCCTCCTCGCCTGGCTCCGGGGCGCCCACCTCTTCCGCTACGGCGAGACGCTGTTTCGGCTCCGGGTCGCCGGCGCGCTCATCGTCCCCCAGCACGTCGCCGCCGCCGCGTCGCTGGTGTTCGACGAGCGCGGCGCCCCCAGGGCCAATGGCGCCCTTGGCCGCAAGCGCCTGATGCTCGACGCCGGCGGCGGCACCTCCGACTTCGGCGGCAGCCTGGGCCTCGAGGTCATCCCCGGCACCGAGGGCGGCACCCGCAAGGGCGCCGTGGACGTGGCCGCCCTGGCCCGCCAGCACATCCTCGCCGCCCGCCCCCGCCTCCAGCTTACGGTGCTCGACGTGCTCGCCGCGATGGACCTCGAGGAGCCGGCGGTGTTCGTCGGCGGCCAGCCCGAGCCTCCCTCCAAGCCCTGCCCCGCGCCGCCGTCGCCTACGACTCCCCAGGCGGCAGTGTGGTGGGCGCGCTGGAGGCCGGGCGGGCCTATGTGGTCACGGCCCGCAGCGGGCTGGCCTGGGCGCAGCTCGACGTGGCCCTGCCGGGCGCGCCGGCCAACCAGGTGTGGGTCAGCGCCGCCGAGGTGCCCGAGCTCAGTGTGGCCGCCAATGTCGCCGACCTGGCCACGCCCATGCCCGCCCCCGCACCCCAGGTGATCTACGTCGCAGCGCAACCCGGCGCCCCCACGCCGGCGCCTGCGGCCGAGGTCGCGAGCCAGCTCGAGCCCGAGCCAACCCCGGCCTACCTCATCCCGCCGGCGACGCCCGCCCCGCGCTCGGTGGTGGTGCGCGAGTTCCCCACCGCCCCGCCCTGCCGGCTGGGCGAGGTCGGCTCGGCGCTGCGCGTGTGCAACGGGGTGGTGCCGTAGGAGCAGCGGCAGATGGGAGCCGTAAGCTAGCGCCCGCCGCGAGGAGATCGCTGCGGGCGCTGTGGTGTACGGTGGTGAGCCGCTGCGCCCCGGCGCCCCCCCGCTGATGACGCTAGCGTCGGCGCGAAGCCCTATCGACAGCGTCAATCCGTGGGCGTCGTCGTCGGCGAGGAGACGGCGACGCGCGCCCCCTCAGCCTCACGACCGATCCCCAGATCAGCCCCACGTCCCGGCAACCCGCCGGCGCGCCCCCACGTCAGAGCAGCAGGGAGGACGATGAGGCGGGCGAGACGCCCCGCCAAGGATAAGGACACAACGATGACTACGCGCCTGATGCGCTCGCGCACTGACCGGATGTTCGCTGGTGTCTGTGGCGGCATGGCCGAGTACTTCGCGATCGACGCCACGATCGTGCGGCTGGTGTTCGCCCTGGCCGTGCTCAGCGGCCTCAGCCCCCTGATCTACCTGATCCTCTGGATCGTGATGCCCGAGGCGCCGGTGGCCGCTAGCGAAGCTGACGCGCAGCGTTTGCAGTCGGCTGCCGAGCAGCCCCACCGCTACGACCCCTACACCGGCCAGCCGATCCAGTAGTGCCCAGCACACGAAGAGCCGGGGGCCTCAGCCTCGCCCCCGGCTCTTCAACTGCCTGCTGAATAAGCGCCCTAAGGCCTGCTATGCCCCGGGCGGCTCCACGGTGCCCGCCCGCCGCCAGTCCTCCAGGAAGGCCAGCACCGACTCGTACTGCTCCACGCGGATCAGCTTGTAGCTCGACACCCCGTAGCGGCGGTAGAGCTCCCCAAAGATGCCCTGGTAGTGGTTCTTCGCGCGCTCCTTGCCGGTCAGGAACTCGGCGAGAGCCTTGACCACGTTGGAGACCTCGGCCGCCTGCGTCTCGGTGACGAACGCCCCCGGGTGCAGCTTCTCCTCCAGCACCCCGAGCCGCACCTGCACGTCGCTGATCTCCCCCCGCATCGCCTTGACCACCTGCCCCGCCCTGTTCAGCCGCTCGGCCAGCTGCTGCTGCTGGCGCTGGATCTCGATCTGCTGCTCGGCCATCGCGGTGATCGCCCGCCCCATCTCGGCGATCTGCTGCAGCTGCGCCAGCCCCTGGTCGCTTGCCGCCGGCTCGACCGCCTTCTCCTCGATGAGGATCTGCCCCTTGAACGCCTCCCAGAGCACAAAGGCCGCCTCGCGCTGGTAGCGCACCAGCTGCTCGTGCAGCGACTCCTTCACGCGCGTGACCTGCACGCCCGAGAGCCACAGCGGCAGCAGGTCGATGCGCAGGCACTGCACTGTCTGCGGCCCGCCCGGCGTCTCGACCGTCAGGCTCACCAGGCCCTCGCTCAGCACGGCGTGGCGCTGGACGCGCCGGGCCTGGGCCTGCTGCACCAGGTCGAGGTTGTCGCACAGCCGCCCGAATAGGATGAAGATGGTGCCGTCAGGGAGCTGCACCGCGGCCAGATCGTCGCCGTAGAACGGGACGATTCGCTGTGGGAGTGGTTCAGACATGTCTTCCCTCGTCCAAGGGGTAGCCATAATGGCTACCCCTTTGTTGTCTTCACGTGCTGAGGTCTCCGGGGCCTCCCGCACTGTCTGTATGTACAGACACCTGTGACAAAAATCACAATTGTCTGTACATACAGACACTTGGCCCTCAGCTCGACGGGTGATCCGCAAGCAGCAGCAGCGCGATCCGCTCCATCTCGACGGTCAGTTCGCCCATCGAGGACGCCACCAGCGCGCGCTCCTCCTCGCCTTGCCCGACGATCAGCTCCCAGCGCCCCAGGATAGCCCGCACCGCCTGGAGGTCACGGGCGACGCCGCGCCGCAGGGCGTTCAGCGGATCGGGCGTCGCCCGCTCCCGCGTCGAGCCCGCCGAGCGCGCCGGCCCTGCGGAGACCTGGCCCAGCGCAGCCGGCTGCTCCACCATCTCGCGGACCACCTCGCGCACGTCGGACGTCGAGAGCGAGCCATCGACCACGCCGTTGATCAGCGGCTGGCGAGCCTCAGGCGTCTCCAGCTTGGCGATCTCGCGGGCCG
>JAAXUL010000093.1 GCA_013336035.1 Chloroflexales bacterium | reverse complement strand
GGGGAGGGCCAGGCCCTCCCCGAAAGCACTATCTACAAGACCGGGGACCTGGCGCGCTATCTGGCGGACGGCAGCATTGAGTTCCTGGGGCGCAGCGACCAGCAGGTGAAGCTGCGCGGCTTCCGGATCGAGCTAGAGGAGATCGAGCGCGGCCTCGAGCAGCACCCGGGGGTGGCCAGGGCGGTGGCGATGGTCCGCGAGGACACACCCGGGGCCAGGCTGCTGGTGGCCTACCTCGTCCCGGCCGCCGAGGCCAGCCCCTCCAGCAGCGAGCTGCGGCGCTTCCTCCAGCGGACGCTGCCGGACTACATGATCCCGTCGGCCTTCGTGGTGACCGCGGCGATCCCGCTCACCCCGAACGGGAAGACCGACCGGCGGGCGCTGCCGGCGCCCGACAGCGCGCGGCCGAGCCTCGAGACCGCGTTCGTGGCGCCCCGCTCGGCCCTAGAGCAGACGATCGGGTCCCTGTGGCGCGACGTCCTCCAGCTCGAGCAGGTCGGCGTCAACGATAACTTCTTCGACCTCGGCGGGCACTCCCTGCTCCTGGCCGCGCTCCACCGCCGCCTACAGGACGAACTCGGCGTCGACCTCCCGATCGTCAAGCTGTTTCAGTACCCGACGATTAGCGCCCTGGCTGCGCACCTCGCCGAGAGCCTGGCGAGCCCGACGTCGTTCAGTCAGCTGCAGGAGCGGGCGAGGCAGCAGAAAGCCGCCATAGCCCGGCAGCGGCGGCCGGCGCGCCCGCCTGAGAGGAGCTGACCGTGAGCAACTTCGATCCAGCTGAGATTCCAGAGATGATCGCGATCATCGGCATGGCCGGCCGCTTCCCGGGCGCGCCCGATATCGATGCGCTCTGGCGCAACCTGCGCGATGGGGTCGAGTCGATCGCGCGCCTGACGGACGCCGAGCTGCTCGAGGCCGGGGTGAGCGCGGGGCAGATCAGCGACCCGGCTTATGTCAAATCAAAAGGGGTACTGGCCGACGTCGACCTGTTCGACGCGCAGTTCTTCGGCCTGAACCCGAGCGAGGCGCAGCTCACCGACCCGCAGCACCGCCTGTTCCTCGAGTGCGCCTGGGAGGCCCTGGAGGACGCCGGCTACGACTCCGAGAGCTACGCGGGGCCGATCGGCGTGTACGCGGGCTCCAGCATGAACACCTACCTGTCCCGCGCCATCGACGCCCAGCCGGGGCAGATGGACTCGGTCAGCAGCTACCAGATCTTCGTCGGGAACGACAAAGACTTTCTCCCGACGCGGGTGTCGTACAAGCTAAACCTGCGGGGCCCCAGCGTAACCATCCAGACCGCCTGCTCCACCTCGCTGGTGGCGGTGCACCAGGCCTGCCAGAGCCTGCTGAGCTACCAGTGCGACATGGCCCTGGCCGGCGGCGTCTCGATCTTCTTCCCCCAGCGGGCCGGCTATCTGTACCAGGAGGGCATGATCTTCTCGCCCGACGGCCACTGCCGGGCCTTCGACGCCGAGGCCAGGGGCACCGTGAGCGGCGAGGGCGTCGGGATCGTGCTGCTCAAGCGCCTCGCCGAGGCCCGCGCCGACGGCGACCACATCTACGCCGTGATCCGCGGGTCGGCGATCAATAACGATGGCGCGGTGAAGGTCGGCTTCACCGCGCCCAGCGTCGAGGGCCAGGCCGAGGTTATCGCCATGGCCCACGCGGTCGCCGAGGTCGACCCAGAGAGCCTCGGCTACATCGAGGCGCACGGCACCGGCACGCCGCTGGGCGACCCGGTGGAGATAGCGGCGCTCTCCAAGGTGTTCCGCGCCGGCACCTCCAGAAGCGGCTTCTGCGCCATCGGGTCCGTGAAGACGAACCTGGGCCACCTCGACGCCGCGGCGGGCGTCGCCGGCCTGATCAAGACCAGCCTCGCGCTCAGCCACGGGCTGCTGCCGCCGAGCCTGCACTACAAAGAGCCCAACCCCGCGATCGATTTCGCCGGCAGCCCATTTTATGTCAACGCCGCGCTGCGCCCCTGGGAGGCCAACGGGAGCCCCCGCCGCGCGGGCGTCAGCTCCTTCGGCATCGGCGGCACCAACGCCCACGTAGTGCTGGAAGAGGCCCCGCCGCGCACCCCCGCGCCCAGCGCGCGCCAGTGGCACCTGGTGGCCCTCTCGGCCCGCAGCGCCGGCGCCCTCGAGGCGGCCACGGCCAACCTCGGGCGCCACCTGCGCGATTACCCCGAGCTCAGCCTCGCCGACGTCGCCTACACCCTCCAGGTCGGCCGCCGGGCCTTCGAGCAGCGCCGCATCGTGGTCTGCGGCGACGCGGCAGACGCCGCCGGCGCCCTCGAGGCCCTGCCGCCCGCCCGGGTCTACACCCAGGCCCCCGCAGGCCGGCCTGATGTCGTGTTCATGTTCACCGGGCAGGGCGCCCAGTACGTGGATATGGGGCGTGGGCTCTACGAGGACGAGGCGCCATTTCGCGCCGCGGTCGACCGCTGCGCGGAGCTCCTGCGCCCCCGGCTCGGCCTCGACCTACGGGACCTGCTCTTCCCCGGCCCGCAGGCTGCCGAGGAGGCCGCGGCCCGCCTCGGCGAGACCGCGCTGACCCAGCCGGCCCTCTTCGTTATCGAGTACGCCCTCGCCCAGCTCTGGGCCGCCTGGGGCGTCAGGCCGGCGGCCATGATCGGCCACAGCGTCGGCGAGTACGTCGCCGCGTGCCTGGCGGGGGTCTTCTCGCTCGAGGACGCGCTGGCGTTGGTCGCCGCGCGGGGCAGGCTCATGCAGGCGCTCCCCAGAGGCGCGATGCTGGCCGTGGCCCTGTCCGAGCAAGAGCTGCTGCCGCTGATCGAGGGGCAGGCCCTGTCGCTCGCCGCCAGCAACGCCCCGCGCCTGTCCGTCATCTCCGGCCCCGTCGAGGCCGTCACCGCGCTGCAGGCCCGCCTCGGCCAGCAGGGGGTCGAGCACCAGCTCCTGCGCACCTCCCACGCCTTCCACTCGGCGATGATGGAGCCCGCCTGCGCGCCCTTCATCGGCGAGCTGCGGGGGCTGACGCTGCGCGCCCCCCAGATCCCCTTTATCTCCAATGTGACCGGGAGCTGGATCACCGCCGCCGAGGCCACCGATCCGGCCTATTGGGCCGCCCACCTGCGCCGGCAGGTGCGCTTCGCCGAGGGGCTAGAGGCGCTGCTGACGACCGGCCCGAGCCAGATCCTCCTGGAGGTCGGGCCGGGCCAGACCCTGGCCCAGCTGGCGCGGCAGCACCCGGCCAGGCAGCCCGGCCACGCCGTACTGACCTCGCTGCGCCACCCCCGCGAGCAGCACCCCGACGTCGCCTTCGCCCTGACGGCTATGGGCCGCCTCTGGCTGCACGGCGCGGACGTCGACTGGCGGGCCCTCTACGAGGACGAGCAGCGCCAGCGGGTGCGCCTGCCGACCTACCCCTTCGAGCGGCGGCGCTACTGGGCGGGGCCCCGGCGCGAGCGGGCGCGGCCCGGCCCGGCGCAGCCGCAGGCGGACAAGCGCGACGATCTCGCGGCGTGGTTCTACCTCCCCGGCTGGACGCGCAAACAGCTGGCCGGGCAGACGGCGCCGCCCGCCGAGGGGCCTCAGACATGGCTGATCTTCGACGACCGCTCGCAGCTGGGCGAGGCGCTGGTCAAGCGCCTGGCGGCGGCCGGGCACGAGGTGGTGACCGTCGCCCCCGCCAGGGCCTTCAAGCAGGTCGCCGAGCGCGCCTACACCCTCCGTGTCAGGCAGCCGCAAGACTACAGAGCCTTGCTCGGCCGGCTGGGGGCCGAGGGCAGGCTTCCTGACAGGCTCGTGCACCTGTGGAGCGTCACCGCGGCGCGCGGCGCCCTCGGGCCGCGCCGGCGCTGGGATCGGCGGGCCCAGGCGCACGGCTTCTACAGCCTGCTCTACCTCGTCCAGGCCCTCGACGGAGAGGCCGCGGGGCGGCCCCTCGACCTGCACATCGTCACCGCCGATCTGCACGAGGTGCGCGGCGACGAGCACCTGAGCCCCGCCGCGGCCACCCTGCTGGGGCTGTGCCGGGTCATCCCGCAGGAGCACCCCAACCTGCGCTGCCGCATGGCCGACTTCACCATGGCGTCGCTGGGGCGGGCCGAGGCCCCGCAGGCCGCCGAGCAGCTCGTAGAGGAGCTACGCGCCGAGGCGGGCGACCCAGTCGTCGCCTACCGGGGGCCGCACCGCTGGGTCGAGGCGGTGCAGCCCGCGCGCCTGGGGCCCCTCGCCCAGGAGGCGCCATCGCTCAGGCAGCGAGGCATCTACCTTATCACCGGCGGCCTAGGCGGGGTAGGCTACAGACTGGCCGAGCACCTGGCCCGCGGCGTCGAGGCCCGGCTGGCCCTGCTCGCCCGCTCAGACGTGCCGCCGCGGCCCGAGTGGCCCCGCTGGCTACAGGCGCACAGCCCCGACGACGAGGTTAGCCGGCGCATCCGCAAAGTCCTCGCCCTGGAGGAGCTCGGCGCAGAGGTCCTCGTGATACGGGCCAATGTCGCCGACGCGCGGCAGATGCGCGCAGCCCTGGCCCGCGTCGACCGCTACTTCGGGGGGCTCGACGGCGTTATCTACACCGCCGGCACCGTCAAGATGACGCAGCTCGCCGACCTGGACCGCGAGCGCTGCGAGGAGCAGTTCCTCACCAAGGGGCGCGGCCTCGCCGTGCTCGAGGGCGCGCTCAAGGGGCGGCTCCTCGACTTCTGCCTGCTGACCTCCTCGCTCTCAGCCGTGCTCGGCGGCCTCGGCTACGGCGCCTACGCCGCCGCGAACGCCTACATGGACGCCTTCGTGCGCCGCCATAACAGCCGCGGCAAGCAGCCCTGGACCTGCGTCAACTGGGATGCCTGGGCCGCGCCGGGCCAGGGCGCGGGGGCCGGGAAGGCGCCCGCCGGCGTGGCGGACCTGGCCATGACAGCCGACGAGGGCGTCGAGACCTTCCGGCGCGTCATCGCCCTCGCGCCGGGGCGGCAGGTGATCGTATCCACGGGCGAGCTTCAGGCGCGCATCGACCGCTGGGTAGGCCCGGCGGCGGCCGAGCAGTGGGCCGCGCCCGAGGCCCCGGCCGAGCACCCCCGCGCGAGCGATGCCGCGTACGTGGCGCCGCGCACCGGGGCAGAGGAGCGCCTGGCCGCGATCTGGCGCGAGCAGCTCGGCGTCGGCCAGGTGGGCGTCCACGACACCTTCTTCGATCTCGGCGGGAGCTCGCTGATCGCCGTCCGCATGTTCGCCCAGATCGAGCGCGAGTTCGGCAAGAAGCTCGCCCTGGCCACCCTCTTCGACGCCCAGACCATCGCCCAGATCGCCGAGCTCCTCGGGGACGAGCCCACCCAGCGCGAGAGCGCATGGTCATCGCTGGTGCCGATCCAGCCCGGCGGCACCCGGCCGCCCCTCTTCTGCGTGCACGCCGCCGGCGGCAATGTGCTGCTCTTCCGCGACCTGGCCCGCCACCTCGGCCCAGACCAGCCGGTCTACGGCCTCCAGGCCCAGGGGCTTGACGGCCAGCTGCCGGTGCTGACCAGCATCGAGGCCATGGCCGAGCGCTACGTCGCGGAGATTCTGCGCATGCGGCCTGAGGGGCCGTATCTGCTCGGCGGGTACTGCATGGGCGGCACCGTGGCCATCGAGATGGCCCAGCGGCTCAGGGCCCAGGGGCACCAGGTGCCCGTTCTGGCGGTCTTCGAGACCTACAACTGGCACCGCATGCCGCTAAACACGCTCGCCGACGCCGCCCACTTCTACCTGCAGAAGATCGAGTTTCACATCCGCAACTTCATGCTGCTCAACACGGCCGGCAAGCGGACCTTCTTCAACGAGAAGCTCAAGGTCGCGCAGAGCCGGCGCCAGGTCTGGCGCGGGGCGCTCCAGGCCCGCCTCGGCTGGCTCGACGCGAGCAAGGGCGCCAGGCAGCTCCTCCCCGCGAAGCTGTGGGAGGTCAACGATCAGGCGGCGCTCGACTACCGGCCGCGCCCCTACCCCGGGCGGATCACCCACTTCCGGCCCATCAAAGAGTACGCCTGCCACTCGGGCCCCGAGCTCGGCTGGGAGACATTCGCCGAAGGGGTCGAGCAGCACCGTATGCCCAGCTACCCCGCCGGCATGCTGGTCGAGCCTTTCGTCGCCCAGCTCGCCGCCCGGCTGCGTGACTGCATCGATAGAGCGCTAGCAGAGGAGGGAGTTCGAGGGTCACCGCAGGAGCAGCCCGCGCTCGTTCTGGAGCGCGGCTAAGACACGGTTTCGCCGCGGGAGCGGCAGGGAACACCAGGAGGCCACTGTGCAAGTCGAGCGTGACTCGATCCATGTGCCCTTTCTCGATCTGGCAGCTCAGCACAGCAGTATTGCGACCGCGATCAGCGAGGCGTACGCCGCCACCTTACAGCGCGCCGACTTTATCCTCGGCCACGAGGTCGGCCTGTTCGAGCAAGAGTTCGCCGCGTACTGCGGTGCGCGCCACGGGGTGGGCCTCGACAGCGGGACATCGGCCCTAGAGCTGGCGCTGCGCGCCTACGGGATCGGCCCCGGCGACGAGGTCATCACCGCCGCGAACAGCTTCATCGCCACGGCGTTCGCGATCTCCTACACGGGCGCCACGCCCGTCCTGGTCGATGTAGACCCCCAGACCTACACGATCGACCCAGAGCGCGTGGAGCAGGCCATCACCGGGCGCACCAGGGCGATCATCCCGGTCCACCTCTACGGGCAGCCGGCCGATATGGACCCGGTCCTAGAGATCGCCGGCCGCCATAGCCTGGTCGTGATCGAGGACGCCTGCCAGGCCCACGGCGCCAGGTACAAGGGCCGGCCGGTGGGCTCGCTGGGGCACGCCGCGACCTTCAGCTTCTACCCCGCCAAGAACCTTGGTGCCCACGGCGACGGAGGGATGGTCGTCACCAACGACCCGGCCGTGGCCGAGAGCATCAGGATGCTGCGGAACTACGGGCAGTTACAGAAATACCACCATATATCGATCGGCTACAACCGGCGCCTCGACACGCTCCAGGCGGCCATCCTACGGGTGAAGCTGCGCCACCTCGACGCGTGGAACGCCGCCCGGCGCCGGCACGCGGCCAGCTACGATCGCCTGCTGGCGCTGGCCGATGTCGTGACGCCGACCACGGCGCCCTACGCAGAGCCGGCCTGGCACCTCTATGTGATCAGGGCGTCCAACCGCGACGCGCTGCGAGCGCACCTGACCACACGCCGCATCGACACCGGCATCCACTATCCCATCCCTATCCATCTCCAGCCGGCCTACAGCGATCTCGGCTACGAGCCGGGGAGCTTCCCCATCGCCGAGCGCGCCGCCGAGCAGATCCTATCGCTGCCGATGTGCGCTGAGCTCGCCGACGAGGCCATCGAGTACGTCGCCCAGACGATCATCGGCGAAGCGCTGGAGTACGGGGGCTAGCCGGGCTCATCCACGACCCGGTCGCACGGCCCTTCGCGTAGTAACGATGAGGTTTGGACATGGAGCGGCTCTCCATCTCGGTAGCGGAACCCCACCATTACGCGGACGAGGAGCGCCTCACCATCGCGGCCACGCTGCACAGGCTGCAGCTTATAGCATTCTCGCCCGCAGGATCGACCGCCTACATCGTCGGCAAGCGGCTGATCGACATCGTCGTAAGCATCGCGACCTTGCTACTATCCCTGCCCGTCATGCTCGGGCTCGCCCTGCTGATCAGGCTCGACTCGCCCGGCCCGGCCCTGTTTTGCCAGAAGCGCGTCGGCAAAGACGGGCGCCTGTTCACCTTCTACAAGTTTCGCACAATGTGGCTCGACGCGCGCGAGCGCTTCCCCGAGCTCTACACATACAGCTACAGCGCCGAGGAGATAGGCGAGATGTACTTCAAACAGCCTGACGACCCGCGCCTGACCCGGCTAGGCCGCTGGCTGCGCAAGACGAGCCTCGACGAGCTGCCGAACTTCGTCAACGTGCTCCTCGGCCACATGTCGGTGGTGGGGCCGCGCCCCGAGATACCCGAGATGCTGCCCTACTACAGCGATACGCAGCTGATGAAGTTCTCGGTGCTGCCCGGCGTGACGGGCCTGGCGCAGATCAGCGGCCGGGCGGCGCTGCGCTTCCAGGAGACGATCCATCACGACCTGACATACTGCTACCAGCGCGACCTGTGGCTTGACTTTCAGATCATTCTGCGGACCATCCGTAGCATCGTCTATAGATCCGGGGCGTTTTGATGTAACGCCTCTGTGAGACAGAAGGAGTCAGCGACGATGATGCGGCATGCCAAACGCACCGTAAGCAAATACTTCCGCTACCCACGCCACCTGATTGCGCTCGTCCACCACGCCGGGCCGCGCAAGGCGGCGAATGTGCTGCTCGCCGAGACCGAACGTCTGCTGCGGCGCACGACGCTGCGCAGCCGGCCCTACTACTACTTCGTCGACCCGTGCAACGTGTGCAACCTGCGCTGCCCGCTCTGCCCCACGGGCAACGGCCTGCTCGACCGCAGCAAGGGCATGCTGAAGCTCAAAGACTTCGAGGTCATCCTGTCCAAGATCGCGCCCTACGCGGTCGAGGTCTCGCTGCACAACTGGGGCGAGCCGCTGCTGAACAAAGAGATCTTCTCGATCATCGGGGCGACCAGCCGGCGGGGCATCGCCACCAACATGAGCTCGAACCTGAGCATTGAGAAGGAGGACCTGGGCGAGCGGCTCGTCGAGTCGGGCCTGGAGTACCTGATCGTCTCCCTCGACGGCGTGACCCAGGACGTCTACGAGCGCTACCGCGTGCGCGGCGAGATCGACCTGGTCTTCCACAACCTGCGCAGCATCGTCGAGGCCAAGCGGCGGCTCAAGAGCAGCAGACCGGTGATCGAATGGCAGTATCTGGTCTTTCAGCACAACGAGCACCAGATGGCCGAGGCGCAGCGGCTGGCGAGCGAGATCGGCGTCGAGCGCTTCCGCTTCCGCTCGCCCGGCTTCCCCCTGGGCGACTACAAGCTCGTCGGCGCGCCCGCCCAGGAGGAGGCCGAGGCGAAGTGGATGCCCACCAACCCCGCCTACTGGGAGCTGCACCCCGGGCAGCTGCGCAAGGCGGGCTACCTCTGGGACGAGCCCTGCTACTACCTCTACCGCTCGATGACGATCAACCCGGGCGGCGGGGTCGCCGCCTGCTGCATCGTCTACAAGGAGCGCCAGGATTTCGGCAACCTTGTGCGCGATGAGCTGGACACGATCTGGAATAGCGACCGCTACCGGCGCTCACGCCAGCTCTACACCAGCGACCCCGGGCAGGCGGGCACCGTCTGCGATAGCTGCTTCTTGTTCAAGCGGCCCCTCGGGGTCGCGGTCGCCCAGCGGCAGGCGGCGCTGATACCGCCCGAGATGATCGGTGTGACCCCGGCGTCGCAGCGCACACCGGAAGGGGAGTAGCCATGCCCACCCTGATCGAGGGCGATCCCGAGGTGCGGAGGGCCTTCGCGGGCGCGCGGGTGCTGGTGACGGGCGGGGCCGGCTTTATCGCCGGCCACCTCGCCGCCGCGCTCTGCGACCTCGGCGCCGAGGTGCTTTTGGTCGACGAGCGGCCCGCCGTATCCTCGACTAGGGCGCGCCAGCTGCTCGCCCGCTGCCCGACGCGCCAGCTGCGCAGCCGCGAGTGCCGCCTCGGCACGCCGGCCTTCCACAAGCTGTACGCCGACGAGGCCTCGTTTGACTATATCTTCCACCTGGCCGCGCGCGCCTATGCCGCCGGCTCGGTGGCCGCGCCCTATCAGGACTTCAGCGACAACCTGGCCGCCACGCTCGACCTGCTCGAGCTGCTGCGCGAGAGCCGGGCCACGGCGCGGCTGCTCTTCGCCTCTTCGGCGGCTGTCTACGGCAACCCGGCGAAGCTGCCGATCGAGGAGAGCGACATGACGGTCCCGCTCTCGCCCTACGGGGTGAGCAAGCTGGCGGCCGAGCGCTACATCGCGGTGTACGCCCGGCTCTACGGGCTGCGCGCCACCTCGATGCGGCTATTCTCGGTCTACGGCCCACACCAGGCGAAGCAGGTAGTCTTCGACTTCTTCCAGAAGCTGCACGACTCCCCGCGCGAGCTGGTGGTCCTCGGCGACGGCTCCCAGGCCCGCGACCTGGTGTACGTCGCCGACGTCGTGGAGGCCTTTCTGGTGGCGGCCGCCCGCGGCCCTGGCGACGGGAGCGTCTACAACGTCGCGTCCGGCGCCTGCGTCTCTACGGCGGAGCTGGCGCGCATGGTGAGCGAGGTCCAGGCGACCGACAGCGTGATCACCTTCACCGGCAGCCTGCGGCCCGGCGACCCCGAGCGCTGGCTGGGCAGCTGGGCGCGCCTGGCGGACCTTGGCTGGCAGCCCCGCTACAGCCTGCGCGCGGGGCTGCACGCGACGGCCGAGTGGTTCAGCAACTATGTTAGCGCCTCCGCGCGCGAGGTAGGTGCCGCATGACGCCTATGAGCAGCGCGCTGCGCGCGGTCGCCAGGGCCACCGACAGCGAGCGATGGCTCCGCCCGCGCTACAGCGCCGAGGTCTCGGTCGTGATCGTCAACTTCAACGCCCGCGCAATGCTCGACCGCACCCTGAAGACGCTCTTCACATCGGGGCAGCGCAGCACTATGGAGGTGCTAGTGATCGATAACGGGTCGCAGGACGGGAGCCAGGCCCTCGTGGCCGAGAGCTACCCGCAGGTGCGGCTGGTGGCCAACGAGCGCAACCTCGGCCTGACCCGGGCGAACAACCAGGGCATGGAACTGGCCGAAGGGCGCTACATCCTGCTGCTGAACAACGACACTATCATCTCGCCCGACGCCGTGGACGCCCTGGTGCGCTACCTCGACCAGCACCCCGGCGTCGGCGCCGTCGGCGGCAAGGTGCTAAACATCGACGGCAGCATCCAGGGGACGGTCAAGGCCCACCCGACACCAATGGCGGCGCTGTTCGGGCGCCGCTCTGCCCTTACCAGGCTCTGGCCCAACAACCCCTTCTCGCGGCGCTACCTGACCTACATGCACGTCGGCTTCGACGCGCCCTTCGCCGCCGGGTCGGTCTCGAGCTGCGCCATGCTGGTGCGCCGCGAGGCGATCGCGGGCGCCGGCCCGATCGACGAGCGCTTCTTCGTCTACTGGAGCGACGTGGACTGGTGCCGGGCGATCTGGGAGGCCGGCTTCGAGGTGCACTGCACGCCCGAGTCGGTGATCGTCCACGACGAGCACAAGGGCGGCACGCACGCCGGCAGGAAGCGCAGCCGGGCGGCCATCGTCGACTTTCACCGCGGCGCCTACCTCTACTACAGCAAGTGGTGCGTGGCCGCGGCGTGGCATCCCCTGCACCTGGCGGCCATGGCCGGCCTGGCCGTGCGCGGCGCCCTGGTGATGCTGCTCGAGGACCTGCTCTGGGCCAGGCGCCAGCGGAGGGAGACCTGATGCGCGTCGGCATTAGCTGCGAGTTTATCGGCACCAAGCGCAACGGCACCGCCACCTACTCGCGCGCGCTGCTCGCCGGCATCGCCAGGTACGGCGGCGAGCACGAGTACGTCGCCTATCTCTCGGCGCCGGAGGCCCGCGCCATGATCCCGCGGGCCGCGACGATCACCCCGCGCATGGTCTACCCGTACCTGGCGCTCGTACGCGTGCCGCTGACGCTGCCGGTCGAGCTGCTGCACCGCCCGGTGGATCTTGTCCACACCCAGAACTGGGCGCCCCCCTGGACGCCCTGCCCCCTGATTGTCACCACCCACGATGTGGTCTGGGAGGCGCACCCGGAGATGTTCCCGCGCGCGCTCGGCGCGCGGGTGCGCCTGCTGGCCCACCTCGCCTCGCGCCGCGCTACGCTGATCGTCACATCGTCGCACTACTCGGCCCACGACATCGCGCGCCTGCACCGCGTCTCGCTCGAGAAGATCCGCGTCATCCCCCCTCCGCTCGACCTCGCGATCGCCCCGGTGGTCTCCCCCGCCGCCCGCGCGCCGGCCCTGGCCCGCTACGGCATCACTCGGCCGTACATCCTGTATGTCGGCAGCATCGAGCCGCGCAAGAACGTCGATGGCCTGATCCGGGCCTACGCGGCCCTGCGCCGCGCCCACGGCGTGGCCCACCAGCTAGTGATCGCCGGCCAGCCCCTCTACTTGTTCCAGCAGGTGCTCGATCTGCCGGCGCAGCTTGGCCTGCGACACGATGTGGTCTTCACGGGGCGGGTGGCGGACGAGGACCTGCCGGCAGTCTACAGCGGCGCCGACCTTTTCGCCACGCTCGCGGTGTACGAGGGTTTCGGCCTGCCGCCGCTGGAGGCGATGGCCTGCGGCGTGCCCGTGGTGGCCGCGGCGGCGGCCGCGCTGCCCGAGAGCGTCGGCGACGGCGGGCTGCTGGTCGATCCGGCCGACACGCGGGCGGTTGTGACGGCCCTGGCCCGCGCGCTCAACGACCCGGGCCTGCGCGCCGAGCTCCGCGCGCGCGGGCACGCGCGGGTGCGGGCCCTCGGGCTCGAGCCAATCACCAGGCAGGTGGTGGCGGCCTACGAAGAGTGTCTCGACCGGGCCCGCCGCCCCGGCGCCGCTCGCCGACAGGGCAGATCGGCCCTGTACCGGAAGGACACCTATTGACTATGGAGCTTCATACCTATCTCGAGATCTTGCGCCGCCACCGCTGGTACTTGCTGCTCATACCGCTGATCGCGGGGCTGGTCGCCCTCGGCGCGACGTACCTTGTGGCGCCGGACTACGTGGGCACGGCGGTCGTGCAGATCCTCCCCGACGACACCGAGCCGCGGGCGATCAGCCTGCGCCCGCAGGACGGCCCCGGCGTCGTGGCGACCGGCTTCCGCGACCCGACCGAAATGCTGGCCCAGGGCGTCATCCAGCACCTCGGCAGCCGCGCCGCGGCCGAGCAGATCGCCGAGCGGATGGGCCTCGCGCGCCTGCCGGAGCCGACCGGCGTCGACGCGCTCAAGGCCCGTGCGCGCGCCCTGCTCGACGGTGGGTGGTCGCTGCTCCGCTATGGCTTCGTGGCGCCCAAGGACCAGCACGAGGGGATCATCGCCGCGGTGGACCGGGCGCTCGACGCCGAGCTGGTGCGCGGCAGCTACTACATGACCATCTCGGCCACATGGCGCGACCGCGAGACGGCCGCCGCGATGGCGAACGAGGCGGTGCAGGCGGTGATCGACCACTCGCGCCAGATCGCCTCGGCGTCGGCGGCCGAGCAGCGCCGCTTCATGGCCGCGCAGATGGAGGAGGCCCGCAAGCGCGTGGAGGCCGCCCGCGATGAGGTGCTGCGCTACAGCCAGAGCGGGCAGGCCGGCCAGCGGAGCGGTGAGCAAGCGCTGGCGAGGATGTCCGAGTCCGATCCGCGCCTCGCGGCGCTCTACCAGGAGCTCGAGCTGGCGAACGACGCCTACCGCCAGCGCACGGCCCAGTGGTACGAGCTGCTGCTGGAGGAGGCGCGGCCGGCCACCCAGATCCGCCTGATCGACCCGGCCGTCCCACCCGCCTACCCGTCGGCACCGATCAAGATCTACTGGGCCGGGCTGGGGGTCGCGGCGGGGCTCACGGCGGCCCTGCTGCTGGCATTCTTCCGCCACAGTATGGATCGCTCGCTGCGCTCGCCCGAGCAGGCCGAGCAGGCCCTCGCCATCAGGCTGCTGGCAGTGGTCCCCACCCGCAGCGCGGCGCGCGGCGCAGCGCGAAGGGGCAGCATATGAACGCGGAGATCGACACGCCCGGTATGGCAGAGGAGCGCCAGCCGGAGGGCGGCGGGCGTGGTCTGCGCCAGCGGGCCGCGGGGATGCCGCGCCACGCGGCGCACGGCTACGGCGGCCCCGCCCCCGCGCTGCCGGCGCCCATCCTCGACGCGTGCCGCCTGCTGCGCGC
>JAAXUL010001492.1 GCA_013336035.1 Chloroflexales bacterium | reverse complement strand
AACCACGAGACTCCGTCGCGCTCCTCGACGAAGAGGGCCCGGCGGGCGACGGCGACGCCCTAGTGTAGCCCTCGCCCGTCGGCGAGGGCGCCGTAGACCGCGGCGGCGGCCCTGGTCGCGGCCGTGGCCCGGACGGCAAGCTGCATGCCGAGCACTGCGGGCACCCCGGACGCGACCAGGGCCTGGGCGACGCCGCCGAGCAGGGGGTCGCCAGGGCCGTCGCCCACCGTGCCGCCCTGGCAAGCGTATAGTGTGACCAGGCCTACCCTACCGAGGATGGCCGCCAGGGCGGCGGCCGAGACCCACCCGGCGCCGCCCGGGTCGTCGAAGAGCAGCTCGCCGACGCCGTCGCGCAGGCGGCCGTGCCCGTAGAAGTGGACGATGTCGGGCGGCGCGGCCTCGATGGCCCGCACAAGGGCGGCCCGGCTCACCGGCTCGAGCTCTTCGAGGCTGGCCTTGCCGCGGGCGATCAGCGGGCCCAGGGCATCCGCGCGGGCGGCCCGCTCGACCTGGCGCAGCTCGGGGCCGATGCCGGTCTGGGGTGAGACGGCCAGGATGCGCAGGGGCCCGCTGCCGCGCCGGGGCGGCGGCAGGGCCTGGCCCAGGTCGAGGCGTCTGGTGAGGCCGCCGGCCAGGCCGCGCGAGAGCAGTAGCGGCGCCGGGCCATTGTCCCAGAGCAGCTCCCAGGGCAGGGCGGCGAGGCGGTCGGCGCCGGGCGGGAAGGCCAGGTCGAGGCTGAGCGGGCGCCCGAGGGCCGCGGCGTGGTCGCGGACGGTGGCCAGAGCCTCGTGGGCCGTCGGGTCGGCGGTGAGCGCGGCGTACAGGCGCCGGCCAAGGCGGCGCGGGGCGTCGGGCGCCACGCGGCCTGCCTCGGCGAGGAGGGCGAGATCGGCCAGGCGCGCGCGCTCGCCCTCGTCGAAGGCGAAGTGGCGGGCCTGCGCTGCCGTGCGGGCGTAGGGGTAGCAGGGGTCCTGGAGCACATCGAGCGCGCGCAGGGCCAGAGCCAGGTCGCCCAGGGGGATGGGCGGGGCGAGCACGCTGGCCCGCGCGCCGATCACGTCGGCCTCCCAGCGCAGGCTGGCGCCGTCGCCCTCGGGCGTGAAGGTGATGGTCAGGGCGATGGGCGCCCGCGGCTCAGTCATCGTTGACCCTCCTGAGCGGGGCGAGGCGCAGGCGGACCCAGATGATCGTGAAGCGTATGAAGACGAACCATATATAGATGCTCATTCCTGGCCTCCTTCGGCGGCCCAGACCAGGCGAAACCCGAGCAGGTTGTAGCGCTGGGCGGGGTGGAACCAGTAGTGCGCGCCGCAGCGCAGCGCGTCGGCGTCCCAGTTGAAGGCTCCGCCTTTGATGGCGGGCATCTGGTCGCCGTCGAAGTCGGGGCGGGGGGCGAGCTCGGCGAGGGCGTCGGCGAGGCTGGCCGTCCACTCCCAGATGTTGCCGGCCATGTCGAGGGCGCCGCAGGCGGCGGCGCCGGCCGGGAAGGCGCCTACGGGGGAGGGCGCGCGCAGGCCCGCGCCCTCGTAGTTGGCCCGGGCGTCGTCGGGGGGCTCGTCGCCCCACGGGTAGCGGCGCCGGTCGGTGTGGCGGGCGCCGCGCTCCCACTCGAGGGCGGTGGGCAGGCGCAGCTGCTCGCCGGGGTAGAGCCAGCCGGCGGCGCGGCCCTCGGCGGTGAGCCAGGCGCAGTAGGCGGCGGCCTCGTACCACGAGACGCCGACCACGGGCTGGGCGGGGCCGTCGTACTGGGCCGTGCCCCAGAGGGCTGGCCCCATAATGGGCGCCCCGGCCTCCTCGGCAGAGCTCCGGTGGCCGCCAGGAGTGAGGAACGTCCGGCCGGCGGGCGTCCACCAGCGCGGGTCGGCGTAGGCGCCGGCCTCGACGAAGCGGCGG
>JAAXUL010001491.1 GCA_013336035.1 Chloroflexales bacterium | reverse complement strand
TCTCGAAGAAGTCGGTCGCGTCGGCCTCGCTAAAGGCGCGCAGGCCCTTGTAGGGGTTTTCGATGATCGTGGCTGTCTCAGTCGGGACGTCATCAGCCACTACGGCCTCGTACCCTGGCGGCGTCGTTTCCGGCACTGTAGGGCTGCCTGGGGTGGTGCCCAACGCTTGCCGCCAGCTGGCGGCAAGCGCGGCGACATCCTGATAACGCGTGGCGGGAGCTTTCGCCGTGGCGCGCTGGAGCACAGCCTCGATAGCGTTGGGCAGCTCGGGGTGCACACCGGCTAGCGGCGGCAGTGGGGTGGTCAGCTGACGGGCCAGGCGCTCGGCCGGGGGGAGCCCGCGCAGCGGATGAGCGCCGGCCAGCAGCACGTACAGGAGTAGACCCAGCCCGTAGATGTCGGTCGCCGGGGTGAGGGGCTCATCGCGGAGCTGCTCGGGCGACAGATACTCCGGCGAGCCAACGACCGCGTCGGGCTGAGTCATGTCCTCGGAGCGCATCGCGCTGAACTCCTTGGCGATGCCGAAATCGGCGAGGTAGACGGCGCCGTCGGCGTCAAGGAGCAGGTTGGCCGGCTTGAGGTCGCGGTGGATCACCCCCTGGCGGTGGGCGAAGGCCAGCGCCGGGCCGACCTCATCGAGCAGCCGGGTGCAGCGCTCCAGCGGCCAGGGGGCCGTCAGCGCGGCCTGCACGCTGCCCCCACGCATATAGCGCATCACCAGATAGGCGCCCGCGGGCTCACGCCAGTAGTCGTACAACGGCACAATGTGGGGGTGCTCCAGGCGTGCCACGAGCCGGGCCTCTGCCTCGAAGCGGCGGATAAACTCGGGCTGGTTGGCGCGCTCGGGCGTGATGACCTTGATCGCCACCTCGCGGTGCACGCCCGGCTGGGTGGCCCGGTAGACCGCCCCGAACCCTCCGGTGCCGATCTGCTCGTGCAGGTGGTAGCCGCGGAGCACTGGGGCCGCGTTTGGGAGCGGGAGTGGGGGCGCCGTTGGAGTGGGTGGGGGCGTCAGCCGGCTGACCGCCAGCTCGGCGCGGGCCGCCCGCAGGAAGGCCTCGTGGTCCTCGGTCGGGATGGCCAGCGCGAGCGCCAGCCGCTCGGCGATCTGGCGCGACGGCCGGCGCTCGTCTGCCTCGATCTTGCGGATGGTGACCACCGCGCAGCCGACCTGCGCGGCCAGGACCTCGCGGGTGAGGTCCTGGGCCTTGCGGCGGCGCCGGATCCAGCTCCCAAACGAATCTGGCTCGTCCATCGCCTTCGCCGCCCGCAGTGCGCCTGTCCGAACAGGCGCCCGCACCGTGGTGGCCAGCGCTGGCGGAGGTGTATCTGCTCGTGTATCACCGCTGGAGTATCACCGATTGTATCAAAAAGGGCCCCCTGAGGGAACCTCCAGGGTGCTGTACTAGCGCTGTGTTCGGAGCAGGGCTTGGAGCCAAGGAGGCACACCGTGAGGTCACAGCGTCTCGGTTCGGTCAAGACACATGCCGGTCGGACGTCGCTCCGCTGGTTCGCGTTGGGGTTCACGCTGGTGTTGGGCATCGCGCTCGTCATGCTGGGCATCATGATCCTCGGGGTCCAGGGTGGGCGTGCAGGGGACGCCGAAGCGGAGGCCGAGGACGCGGCACGGGCGCTGATGCTCCAGCGCTTCGGGGAGTGGCAGCTGTACGAGAGCCCGCGCACGAGGGTATCCGAGGCCTGGCAGCTCTACCGGGCCGGCGAGCGTGCGGAGTATTCGGACACGTGGGCCACGAGGCCGGACGGCTGGGAGGCCGACCACGCTGGCGAGCGCGTGCCCCTCGCCACGCCTGCCCCCCTGTCGCCCGAACCCATACCTTTACCCAAAACGTCGCCGGAGCCCTCTCCCCCAACCCCTCTCCCAAGGTGGGAGAG
>JAAXUL010000092.1 GCA_013336035.1 Chloroflexales bacterium | reverse complement strand
CCCGCCCGAGCTGCGCGGGCTGCGGGTGCTCCTGGTCGATGATCAGCCCGAGGTGCTGGAAATCCTGCATGAGATGCTCATCCTCGGCGGGGCGGTGGTGCGCCGCTGCACCTCGGCGCGGGAGGCACTGGCGGCGCTGGGCCAGTGGCGGCCGGCGGTGCTCGTGTCGGATATTGCGATGCCCAAGGAGGATGGCTACTGGCTGATCGCCCAGGTGCGCGCCCTGGCCCCCGAGGCGGGTGGCGCCACCCCCGCCGTGGCACTGACGGCCTATGTACGGATGGAGGACCGCCTGCGGGTGCTGGCCGCGGGCTTCCAGCGCTACGTGCCCAAGCCCGTGGAGATGCAGGAGCTGTGGGCGGTGCTCGCTGAGCTCATTCGTGATGACGCCGCCGCCTGAGGGCGACCTGGCGACGCGGCCGGCTCCGCCATGAGCGACTCTTATTCACGTGGGCTCAGGCCGCATCCGTCGGGTGGTCAGCATCACGGGGCGCTGCCATGCCAAGCGGGAGATGCACGGTAAAGGTGCTTCCATCGCCGACGGTGCTGGCCACCTCGAGCACCCCGCCGTGCAGCTCGACCAGCTGGCGCGCAATCGCCAGCCCCAACCCACTGCCATCCTCATTGGCCGTGCCCCGCCGGTGCAGCTGCCGGAACGGTGCGAAGAGCTGCGGCAAGGCCTCGGCCGGGATGCCCAGCCCGGTATCGGTGACGCGCAAGCGCATCCCCGCCGGCTCCGGGGCTACCTCCACCCGGATCTGTCCGCCTGGGTGCGTGAACTTGACCGCATTGCTCAGCAGGTTGCTCAGCACCTGAAAGAGCCGCAGCCCATCGGCCCAGATTGTGGCCTCACCGGGGGCAACGTGGAGCGCGAGCGCCAGCCCCTTCGCCTCAGCGGCATAGCCCAGCGCCGCCACCACCTGGTGTGCCACCTCACTGACCAGGAGCGGCATCGGCTCGAGCTCCAGCTGCCCCGTCTCCAGGCGCACCAGGTCGAGCAGCTTGCGCAGGAGGTCGTGCATCTGCTGGCTTGCGCGGTCGATCTGTTTGCCCAGATCGGCTGCACGCGCCGGCAGTCCCGGCTCATCCTGAAGCTGCGTTGCCAGGTACTGGATGACGCTCAGCGGGGAGCGCAGGTCGTGGGAGGCCATGGCGAGCACCGTGTTCTTAAAGGCGTTGAGCTCCTGGAGTTGCTGATTGGTCACGGCCAGCTCGGCGGTGCGGGCGGCCACGCGCAGCTCCAGGGAGGTGTTGAGTGCCCGCAGCTCCGCCTCCGCCTGGACTCGTGCCGTGAGATCGACCGCCATCCCGATCACCCCTGCCACGGCCCCCGCGCCATCATCGTAGGGCGTGTAGAAAATGTCGAAGCTCGCCCCATGGACCTCAATGGTATCCTCATAGTGCTGGCCGGCCAGGGCCGTGCGGAGGCCGTGGAGGATCGCCGGGTGGTCGCGATAACGGACAAACGCCGATTGGCCGACCACCTCCCCAGGCTTCAGGCCCAGGGCCGCCAGCATCTTGCCCTCGGAGAGCAGGAAGGTGCCCTCGCGGTCAAGCATGAAGATGATCGGCTGGGCGTGGGTCACCACAGTGCGAAAGCGCGCCTCGCTCAGGCGCAAGGCCGCCTCCGCCCGCTTCTGTGCGGTGATGTCGCGGGCAGTGCCCACCACGGCCACGGCGCCATCAGGGGTCGTCAGCGGCGCCAGGACCGCGCGCATCCAGCGCTCACCCTGCGCGGTCGGCACGACAAACTCGTCGCTCTGGGGGAGCTCGGTCGCGAACACCTGCTGCACCCGGCGTCGCTGCTGCGTGGCACTGGCGGGCGGAAAAAACTCGGCGTAGCGCCGCCCGATGATCGCCTCGGGGGTCAGGTCGATGAAGCGGGCGCCGGCGGGGTTGACATACGCGACGGTTTCGTCCGGGTTGATGAGGAAGATCGAGTCCTCCGCCGCCTCAGCCAGGGCGCGAAAGTGCGCCTCGCTCACGTGGAGTTGGGCCTCGGCCTGCGTCCGGGCGCTCAGGTCGTGCAGCAGGTGCAGTGTGCGACCATCAGCCAGCCGGCGGGTGCTGATCAGGACGGGCAGCGTGCGACCGTCGGCCAGGCGCAGCCGAGCCTCCTGGCGCCGGATGGCCCCTGGCGGCAGGTCGGCCAGGCCGAGCGGGTCCGCGCTGGGGATGTCTGCATGGATCAGATCCTGCCAGGTGTGGTCGCGCAGCGCGGCGGGGGCATAGCCCAGCAGGGCACCGGCGGCGGGATTGGCTGCACTGAAGTGCCCGGACGGAGTCGCGACCAGGATCCCCTCAGGCGCCTGGGCGACGATCTCGCGGAGCAGCGCCGCATCAAACGGTTGGTCCTCAGGGGCGTCAGTAGGGTGCGCGGGACGGGACTCCATCGCCTTCCTCCGGGATGGAACGCCAGTTCACGACCCTGGACCGAGCGCAAGCCGGCGTGCGCGCGGCCGATGGACTGCCGACCGTGTGCCACCTGAAACGAGTGTGAGCGGTCTGCCTACCGCCCCGTACAGCATACCCCCTGTGGCCGTCTGGTGCGTGATAAAGCGCTCACGTACCGGGATGATCCCACGACTCGGCCGCGAGGTCAGGGAGTTGGGAATGCGCCGCAACGGCCCTGGGCAGACCCACTCCCCACACGTGTGCACCTCCCTACGCCGTCGCGGGAACGTGGGATCGTTGGACTGCGATCAGGGAAGCAGCCGGGCTCAGGCGTTCCGCTCCCGCAGCCGCGGGGCAACGCGTCGTGCCGCCTGCTCGAGAAGCGCGGCTACCTTCGCATCGGCTGGGGGGGTGAGGTCCGCATACCAATCGCGGACGTCGTCCCCGCCTGGCTCCAGCGTGATCGCCCCAACCAGGGCATCCACGGCGGGCTCAAGGGCCACGCGCAGCGCTGGCGTGATGACGGGCAGCGCCGCCACGAGGTGCAACGCGCCTAGCTGGCGGAGAGCCAGCGCCGCCGCCCGTAGCAGCGCCGGGGCACTCAGCCCAGCATCTTTCTGACTGGCCCATGAGGGCCTCCATGACTCAGCTAACCACATTCAGAACCTGGGCACGATCATAGCACCGAGAGCGGAACGTTACCGTGAAAAGGGCGTGGGTTCGCGTAAACAATCCTCTACTCGTAGGTCCACCGGCCGCTCCTGGCGCAATGGTCACGTTTTCATCGTGAGTGTTTTCCGCCGCCCGCAATCGCCACCGCGGGATCTGGTCACAGAGGCAGTCAGGGCCGAAGGCGCACGAGCAGATCGGTTTGCACCTGTGCACTGCCTGTGACTGCCTGCGCTATCATACGCCTGTGGCCTTGGCTCCGGCCGCTCCAGTGACCGCACGGCGGTCGGTGCGGTCCGTACGTCAGAAGGTGGCTCCGCGCCTCAGCGACTGGCACGTAGGGCTATGCTTCTCAGGAAGGGACGAAACGAGGCCGTGGGGGTGCACTTCTCCAGCCGCGCGAGCGCCACGCTCACGATCCGTTGTGTGCCCAGCCCGCACGGCAACAGCACAAAGGCGTCACCATGGATGACGAAACATCCCCTCCCGCTGGCGATTTCCACGCGCTGGTCGACCCCGGCGCCGCCCTGGCGCCACAGACCCCGCTGGCCCACCTGGCCCACATGCTGGCCCTCTCCGACGACGCGATCCTGGGCACCGACCCACAACTCCGGCTCACGGTCTTCAACCGGGCCGCCGCCCAGCTGTTTGGCTACGCCGCCTCCGAGGTGCTCGGGCAGCCCCTCAGTCTGCTCCTGCCCGCGCTCGCCACACTTGACCCGGCCGGGGCCACGCCGGGGGTGGCGGAGCAGGCGATCATGGCCATGCGCAAGGATGGCACGTCGCTGGAGGTCAGCGCCCGGATCGGGTGGCACGCCGACGCCGATGGCCCGCGCCTCAGCGTGGTCGTGCCGGCCAGCGCCCCGTCGCTCCAGGCAGCGCAGCCCCTCGACGAGACCAGCCTGCTGCAGCACGTGCAGGACGCCGTGATCACCTCGGACCCGGGGTTTCGGATCACCGGCTGGAACCGCGCCGCGGAGGCGCTGTACGGCTGGCGCGCCGACGAGGCCCTGGGCCAGATCACGCAGACCGTGCTGCAGACGGAGTACCCCGACGGCGATCGGGCGCAGGTGCTCGAGGCGTTTCGCGCCCACGGCGCCTGGAAGGGTGAGGTGATCCAGCACCACCGCGACGGCCACCCGCTCGTCATCATGGCGGCGACCGCCCTCATCCGGGCGCCGACCGGCGAGCCGATTGGGGTTGTGTCGGTGAACCGTGACATCAGCGAGCGTAAGGCTGCCGAGGCCCAGCTCCGCGCCTACGCCGCCCGCCTGGAGGTGATCACCGAGGCCTCGCGCGCCTTCGTCGAGGCTGGGGCGGAGTATCAGGCCCTGATCGAACAGATCGCGCGGATCAGCGCCGACCGGCTCCATGCCGCCTGTAGCATTCGCCTGCTCTCGGACGACGGCCAGTGGCTCGACGTCGCCGCGGTCGGCCACTATGGACCGGCCGCGCAGCAGGACATGCAGGCCAGCCTGGCCCCCTGGCGGATCCATCTGGATGATCGCGCCCCCGCGGCCGTCGCCGCCCGGACGGGAGAAGCGCAGTTCGTCCCGGTGATCGATCCTGAAGCGCTGGCCGCGACGGTACCGCCAGAGCGACGAGCGCTCTTGCAGCGCTTTTTCCCGCACAGCCTGATGGTCTTACCGCTGCGGCTGCACGGCCGCAGTATCGGCAGCCTGATGCTCGCCCGCGACGCCCGCGAGACCCCCGCCTTTACCGCGGATGACCTGAGTCTGGCCCAGGATCTCACCGATCGCGCCGCGCAGGTGATCGGCAACGCGCAGTTGCTCGTGCGGGTGCAGGCCGAGCTGGCCGAGCGCCAGCGCGCCGAGCAGGCCCTGGAGGCCGAGCGCACACTCCTGGCCCGCCGGGTCGCCGAGCGCACCGCCGACCTGAGCCTGGCCAACGCCGAGCTCGCCCGGGCCCTGCGGCTCAAGGACGAGTTCCTCGCCACCATGAGCCACGAGCTGCGCACGCCGCTCAACGGCATCCTGGGACGGTCCGAGGCCCTCCAGGAGGCTATCTACGGCCCCGTCACCGCGGAGCAGGTGACCGCGCTCCACAGTATTATCGAGAGCGGCCAGCACCTGCTGACCCTGATCAACGACATCCTCGACCTCTCGAAGATCGAGGCCGGCCGGCTCACGCTGGAGCGCGCGACCCTCGACGTCGATTTGCTCGGCACCATGAGCCTGCGCATGGTCGCCCAGAGCGCCCTGGTCAAACACATTACCCTCAGCTCCCGCTTTGACGGCCAGGTGCAGTATCTGCTCGCCGACGAGCGCCGCCTCAAGCAGATCCTGGTCAACCTGCTCTCCAATGCGGTCAAGTTCACCCCCGAGGGCGGCCAGGTCGGGCTCGAGGTGCAGGGCAACCCCGCGCAGGAGACGGTGACCTTCACCGTCTGGGATACGGGCATCGGCATCGCGGCCGAGGACCTGCCGAAGCTGTTCCAGCCCTTTGTGCAGATCGACAGCAGCCTGAGCCGGCAGTACACCGGTACGGGACTGGGGCTCTCGCTGGTCGCCCGGTTCGCCCAGGCCCACGGGGGCAGTGTGGCCGTGGAGAGCACGCCCGGCCAGGGCAGCCGCTTCAGCGTGACCTTGCCCTGGACTCCGACCGATCTTGCCGCCAGGCCTGTGCCGGCCACCGCGGCGGTTGACACCGCCCGCCCCGCAGTGCGCCAGGCCCTGGTGGTCGAGGACTCGCCCACCGCCGCCGCCCAGATCACGCGCTACCTGCGCGAGCTGGGCGCCCGTGTGGCGGTGCACCCGCACGGGACGGGCACCGTTGAGCGTGCGGTCGAGCTGCAGCCCGACCTGATCATTCTCGATCTCCTGCTGCCTGACGATGATGGCTGGGCGGTGCTGCGCCAGCTCAAGGCTGAGCCGCGCACCCGGGATATTCCCGTGCTGGTGATTACGGTCGTGGACGAGCCGGAGCAGGCGCGCCAGCTGGGCGCGGCAGCGCTCCTGGTCAAGCCCATCGACCGCCCTATGCTCGAGCAGGCCTTGCGCCAGATCCTTGCCCATCCTGAACCGCCACCCGAGCCAATCGCCCTGGTCATGGCCCCGTATCTGGGGCGCCCACGGGTGCTGCTCGCCGACGACAACGAGGAGACCCTGGAGACCCTCGCCGACTACCTGCGCGCCAAAGGCTACGTGGTGCTGCTGGCGCGCAATGGTCGCGAGGCGATCGTGCAGGCCCAGGAGGAGCGGCCAGACGTGATCTTGATGGATATCCAGATGCCAGGGATGGACGGCCTGGAGGCCATCCGGCGCCTGCGGGCCGAGGCCGCCCTGGCCCAGGTGCCGATCATCGCGGTGACCGCGCTGGCGATGCCGGGCGACCGCGAGCGCTGTCTGGAGGCGGGCGCCGACGCCTACCTCGCCAAGCCGATCCATCTCCGCACCCTGATGGCGACGATGGAGGCCCAGCGCCAGCAGCGCGTGGGAGCGGACCCAGACCCGGAGCGGCCGAGCGAGGCGTCGGACCAGCCCTGACCGCGCGCATCCTGGCAGCGATGGTCGCGGGCTTCCGCGTGCGAGCGACCTGATCGGTGGTCATAGCTATCCGGTATGATGCCCGCAAATCGCGCCGGGATCGTCAGCAGGACTTGTCACAGCCGATTCCGCCGCCCCCTATGGCGATGCCCCGCCAGGCTGCGCCCCTCCGGGCGCGACGGACCTTCGTCACCAATCGCGAGAGGAGCTATGACCGCGACGCCCCCATCTCACGACCACCTGATCCAGGAGAACCAGGCGCTGCGTGCCCGCCTGGCTGAGGCCGAGCGCCTGCTGGAAGAGCGCACGGCGGCCGAGCGCCAGGGGCGGGTAATCCTGAATACGCTCGCCACGGGGGTGCTGCTCCTCGATGTCGAGGGGCGCTACACCTTCGCCAATCAGCGCGCTGCCAGCATGTTCCAGCTGTCCCCAGACGAATTGGTGGGGAAAACGCTCTTCGACGTGCTCCCCCCTGAGGTGGCCAGGGCCCATCACGAGCGTAATCGTCGGCTCATCGCGGCGCAGGCCGCGGAGACGTATGAGGCGACCTTCACTCTGCCGGTCGGTACGCGCACGTTCCTGATCACCGAGCAGGTGCTTCCCAACGCTGCGGGTGAGGGCACGCTGCTGCTGAGCAGCGCGCTGGACATCACCGAGCGCATCCAGGCCGAACAGGCCCTGCGCCAGAGCGAGCAGACCCTGCGCACGCTGATCGCGCATCTCCCGGTCGGGGTCTCTATCCTCGACCAGTCTGGCCAGATCGCCTTTGTCAACCCGGCCCTGGAACAGATCCTGGACATCCAGCACGAGGCGCTGCTGGCGGGGGGGTATCGGACGCGCCGCTACCTGCGGGCTGATGGAAGCCCGATGCCGGCGGAGGAGCTTGCCAGCAGGCAAGCGTTCGCCGAGCAGCGGCCGAGCGCCCAGGTGGAGACGGGGGTGGTGACCGAGGCCGGTCGCGTGATCTGGACCATGGTCAGCGCGGTGCCCGTCACCTTCGCGGACTGGCGGGTCATTCTGGTCACCACCGACATCACCGCGCGCAAGCAGGCCGAGGCCGCGCTGCGCGAGAGCCAGCAGAATCTCGCGGCCTTGATCGAGAATACCGACGGCAGCATCTGGTCCGTCGATCCGCAGTACCGGCTGATCGTAGGCAACGCTCGCTATCACCACGATGTGTCTGCCGCCCTTGGGCGGCCGCTCGCCCCGGGCGAAGGCGTGCTGGCGCCTGAGCTGCCCCAGACCGCCCTGGATGAATGGCAGGCTTACTATGACCGTGCGCTGGGCGACGGCCCCTTCAGCGTGGAAGCGACCACGCGGTTTCGGGCCGAGCCACGCACCATCGAGTATCGGCTCAATCCGATCAGGACCCCAGGCGGGCAGATCGCCGGGGTTGCCGTCTTTGGCCGCGACATCACCGCACACAAGCAGGCGGAAGCCACCATCCGCAGGCTGGCCGAGCGCCTGGAGCTCGCCACCCGTGCCGCCGGCATCGGCGTGTGGGACTGGGACATCCCGAAGAACGAGCTGGTCTGGGATGACCGTATGTACGAGCTGTACGGCGTCAAGCGCGAGGAATTTGCCGGCGCCTACGAGGCCTGGCTCCAGGGCCTCCACCCCGACGATCGCGCGGCGAGTGATGAGAGCTCGGCCGCGGCTCGGCGGGGCGAACGCCCCTACGACACCCAGTTTCGCGTGGTCTGGCCCGACGGCTCCGTGCGCGTGCTCAAGGCCGCTGGCGATGTGTTCTGGGACACGGACGGCACGCCCCGGCGCATGATCGGGGTGAACTACGACATCACCGAGCTCACGCAGGCCGAGGCGGCCCTGCGTGAGAGCGAGGCGCGCTACCGGTTGCTCGCCGAGCATAGCACCGATGTGATCTGGACCCTGGATCTGGCCAGCTTCCGCTTCAGCTACGTGGGCCCCTCGGTCGAGCGCCTGCGCGGCTATACCACCGACGAGGTGCTGGCGCAACCCGTCGAGGCCGCCCTAACCCCCGAGTCGAATCAGATCATCGCCAGTCAGCTGGGTCCGCGCATCGCCGCCTTCCTGGCGGGCGACGAGTCGGCGCGCAGCATGACGACGGAGGTGGACCAGCCGCGCAAGGATGGCTCGATCGTGCCGACCGAGGTGGTGACCACCTTGCTCGCCGACGCCGAGGGGCGGGTCACCGCGGTTCTGGGCGTCTCCCGAGACATCACCGCGCGCAAGCAGGCCGAGCTGGCCCTGCGCCAACTCAATGAGACGCTCGAGCAGCGCGTGGCCGCGCGTACCGCCGAGCTGGCCCGGGCAAACGACGAGCTGGTGCGTGCCATCCGACTCAAGGACGAGTTCCTGGCGACCATGAGCCACGAGCTGCGCACCCCGCTCAACATCATCTTGAGTCGCCTCGAGCTGCTCCTGGAGGAGTTCGACGGGCCGCTCACCCCCCGGCAGACCGCATCCCTGCGCCGGATTGAGGCCAGCGGGCGCCATCTCCTGGCGCTGATCGAGGACATCCTGAATTTCTCCTCGCTAGAGGCGGGCACGCTCCCGCTCAGCCTCACCGCCGTGGATGTGGTCCTCGTCTGCCGGCACAGTCGGCAGCAGGTGGCGGCAAGTGTCACCCAGAAGCGGCTCACCCTGACCACGACCCTCGACGCGCAGGTGACGACGGTGCGGGCCGACGAGCGCTGGCTGACCCAGATCCTGGTCAACCTGCTGAGCAACGCGGTGAAGTTCACGCCGGAAGGGGGTGCCATCGGTCTGGAGGTGCGCGGCGATCCGACGCGGCAGCGCGTGACCTTCACCGTCTCGGACACCGGCATCGGAATCGCGCCCGAGGACCAGGGCCGCCTGTTCCAGCCCTTCGTGCAGCTCGACGCGGGGCTCAATCGGCAGTACGCGGGCACCGGCATGGGCCTGGCGCTGGTGCGGCGGCTGACGGAGGCCCACCAGGGCAGCGTCAGCGTGGAGAGCACGCCGGGCCAGGGCAGTCGCTTCAGCGTGAGCCTGCCCTGGCAGACCGCCAGGGGCGCCGCTTGGGTATTGCCGGACGTTCCTGATGACCGCCCGGCCCCGGGGTGTTGAGCAGCGCAGCACGCAGCCCCGCTCACTGGGCGATGTCCGCGCTACGTCAGATCAGCGCCACAGACGAGGCATCGTGTTGTGAGGCGGAACTGCTCGGACGATGGTACCAGCTTCTTCCGCACGTTCAGCTGCTGGGGGCGGTGAGGGCAGCCACCTTGCGAAGCGGAACCTGAAACCAGAAGGTTGCCCCTGGCCCGTCCATTGGCTCAACCCCGATCGCCCCGCCCATCCGCTCGAAGATGCACCTACTCAGGGCAAGGCTCAGCCCAATGCCGCCATACCGCCGGGTGCTCGAACCGTCGGCCTGATGGAAGGGCTCGAACAGCTGGGAGCGTACCGCCTCTGCGATCCCGCTATGACTCAAATGGCGCCTGGTTGAGCCTCCAGGTTTCGGCCTCCAGGCTCGTGTACTCCAGGATGTCGGCGATCACGCTCAGCGTGGGCGCAAAGACCTTCGCTGTCCGCACCTTGCGCAGCCGGTCAGGGTTGAGGCTGATGATCAGCAGGCGGCCGAACAGCGTTGGGGCAAGCGGTACGCGATCTTCCGGTGGCGATCGCTCCGTAGCCCCCGGTGCTGATGGAACACCAGGCTTACGCGATCCCACACCTGGCGCACTGGCCCGCAGCACAGGCCTCAGCGAGTGGCAGACGAAGCCGGATGGTGGTGCATGCCCCCACCACGCTGTGAATGGCGAGCGTCCCCCCGTACTGGGCGACGACCTCGCGCACGCTGGTCAAGCCCACGCCGGTCCCAGGGATCGCGCCGACGTTCCCGGCCCGATAGCCTGACTGGACGAGCTGGGGCAGATCCTGCAGCGGAATGCCAATGCCGTGATCCTGGACGCTCAGGGTGGCCCAACGATCCAGGTCGTCCTCTTCACGGCCTACAGTGATGCGGATGTCGCCGCCGATCGGGCTGTACTTAATCCCGTTGGTCAGCAGGTTGCCAAGCACCCGCTCGAGGTGGGGTTTCGCCCATGGGCCCGGCAGCTCCGCCACGTCGGCAACGACCGTGAGCTGGTGGCAGTCGGTGGTCCGCTGGTAGAAGGTTGCCAGCTGCCGCGCGAGTGTGACGAGATCGACGGGCACGGCAGAGGGGATGCCCCGCTGCGGGCAGGGGGCCGGCGCAGGCGTCAGCGCACTGATCTGCGTCTCGAGCTGCGCCACAGCCACCTCAGCGATCTCGGCCAGGTGCGCCACCTTGGCAGGGTCGAGGGCCTGGGGGCCTTTCGCCGCGCGGACGAGGAGCTGTATGCTCGTGCTCAGCGAGGCGAGGGGGTTGCGCAGATCATGGGCCACCTGGCTCAGCAGCTGCTCCAGATCGACTCCGCGAGCCGGAGCGACGCCCACGCTGAGCGGCAGCTGGAGGTGGATCGCCTGATCTGCCGTATCGATCGCGAGGGCCGCCTGGGCGGCGAGCCCATGCAACCGCTGTTGGTGGTGTCCTATGTCCACGTCAGCAGCGACCGCGCACACCACGTCAAGGGTGCCGAGACGCCGGCCCCGGGCGATCAGGGGGGCGATGAGCAAGATGGCACCGGGACCAGGCGGATCCGCCGCGCCCACAACCGAAGGGAGGTGCACCGCATGTCCATCCCACATGGAGGGGGCCAGGTGCCCCAGGCGCTGCTCGCCGAGCCGCGCCAGCAGGGCGGTGTAGGCGGCATCCCCCATCGTCATCGTCCCGACCTGCACGGCGGGTGGCAGGCCCATGCCGGCGATGACCCGCCGCGCCTCGGTGGGACGATATGCCGGCGTGAAGCGGAGCTGGCAAACCCCGTCGAACTGGGCGGCGACCTGCGCGGTGACCTGGGTGAGCACCGTTGGGAGATCCTGCCGTTCCACGAACGCGATGCTCACCGCGGCGCGCTGATCTGGCTGCGCCTGAAACGGTGGCACCTGGGCTTGGGGAGAGGAGTCGCTGAGGTGGGGATCTGCGGACGTGGGCGCGGGCGACATCGTCGGCCTCCAATGGAGCGACTGAGAGTATGACGGCGCGGGGGGACCGCGGGAGGCGACTTGACGACGGGTTACGTGGGCAGGCAGGTGCCAAAAACCAACACCCGCCATCCTGGGTTCAGGCGACGGATGGTGGCATTGGGGCGCAGCTCACGCGCTTTGGGTCGTTCGCATGCTATCGCTATTATACCGCAAATGGTGGTATCCGGGCGATACCACACAGTACGGGGCAGAGGCCGTGGCCCAGGTGCACGCGACCCGCCCAGACGTCGCCGTCCTTGACATCCAGATGCCCGCGCTGGATGGGCTCAGCGTCATCCGGCGCATCCGGGCCGACCCGGCGGTGGCGGCGACGCTCATCCTGGCGGTGACGGCGCTGACGATACCGGGTGACCGTGAGCGCTGCCTGGAAGCTGGCGCGACCCGGTACTTGGCCAAGCCGGTGAGTTGCCGTCAACTGGTCGCAACCCTTGCCGAGGTGCTCGCCTCCCCTGAGGCTACGTGAGCCGGAGCCGGCCGACAGCCTACAGCTGGAAACGTTCCTGGGGGACAGGCTCGGCTCCAGGGAGGGCTTGACAATGGCATAGAGCCAGGTATAATCATTTCGTCGTTTCCCGATATGTAGATGTGATGCTATGATCGCGCCTGGCCCCGACCTCCAAGCCTTCCTCAAAGCCATCGCCAGCGAGACCCGCCAGGCGATCCTGGTGCTCTTCGCGACGAACGAGGCGTTGACGGTAAACCAGATCGCCGAGGCGGTCGGCATCGGTCAGTCCACCGCCTCCGAGCACCTGGCCGTCCTGCGCCGCGCCGGCCTCCTCACGGCCACCCGCGCCGGCAAAGAGGTCTACTACCGCCCCGACTACCCCCGCATGGTCGGCTCCGCCGAGCAGCTGCTCGACTATCTCAAAAGCTGCGCCCGCTGCTAGTCGCACCCTGCCAGGGTTGGTCAGGGCGCGGACAGCATATCGACATATTGCAAATTGACGATATATTCGCGCCTCCTATAGAAAGGCTCTTCACGATGCCCTCATCCCCCGACCGTATCCTCGTGATCGGCGCGACCGGCATGCTCGGCAAGCCCGTGGCCGAGCGGCTCCACGCCGAGGGCTTCGCCGTCCGCGCTCTCGCGCGCTCCCCCGAGCGCGCCCGCAACCTCCTCCCTGCCGGCGTCGAGATCGTGCAAGGCGACGTCGCCGAGCCGGATACACTGGCCCGGGCCCTTGACGGCTGCGCCGGGGTGCACATCAACCTGAAGGGCGGCCCCGACGAGGCAAGCTACGAGCGTGTCGAGCACCAGGGCACGCGGGCCGTCGCCCAGGCCGCTCGCACAGCGGGGATCCGGCAGCTCACCTACCTCTCGGCCTACACCATCACAGCACAAACGGCCACCTCGCCGGAAGCTCGCGCGAAGTGGCGGGCCGAGGAGGCCATCCGCGCCAGCGGCGTCCCCGCCACGATCTTCCGGGCAACGTGGTTCATGGAGTCGCTGCCGCTCTTTATCAGGGGCCGAACGGCGACGGTGATCGGACGCCAGCCCCATCGGCTCCACTGGCTGGCCGCCGCCGATTACGCCCGCATGGTCGCGCGGAGCTACCAGACGCCGGCGGCGCTCGGCAAGGAGCTCTACCTCTACGGCCTCGAGGCCCTGACGATGCGTGAGGCGCTCCAGCGCTACTGCGCCGCCCTCGCGCCCAAGGCGAGAGTCCTCACCATTCCGGTGGCGCTCAGCGCAGGGTTGGCGCGCGCCACCGGCGACGCCGAGCTGCGGTCGATCACGACGTTGCTGGCCTACTACAACCGTCACGGTGAGACGGGGGACCCCGCGACTGCCCGCGCTGTCTGTGGCCCGCCGAAACTGACGCTTGACCAGTGGTGCCGGCAGCGCGCTCAGGAGCAGGGCATCACATCCGCCCGGCTCGCGGTAGGCTGATCGGCACGTTGTGGCCGAGACACCCGGGCCCACGCCCCGACGACCGGCCCGAGCAAAAACGATGCGTCACGTGGAGTTCAATCAGCGGTGGCGATGCTCTGGCGATCCCAGCGCTTGCGCGCGGCCTCGATCGCGATAGGTGCAGCGGACACAAGCCCGATTGCCAGAACAGCGACTTGCCGTTCGCTTATTTACCCAGGCGGTTCAGACGAATGCTCAACCAGCCGCAGATAGCACGTTGGCTCCAGCCCGGCCAGCACCAGCAGTCGCTGCTGCAATGCCGAGAGTGGGCTCAGATGCC
>JAAXUL010001490.1 GCA_013336035.1 Chloroflexales bacterium | reverse complement strand
CCGGCGCCGGCGGCCGCACCCAAGAGATCCAGCGCCTGATCGGGCGCTCGCTGCGCGCCTCGGTCGACCTGAAGATCCTCGGCGAGCGGCTGATCACCGTCGACTGCGACGTCCTCCAGGCCGACGGCGGCACCCGCACTGCGGCGATCACCGGCGCCTACGTGGCCCTGGGCCTGGCCTGTCGCAAGCTCGTCGAGCAGGGCCGCCTCGGCGCAAGCCCCCTCGTGCGGGCCGTGGCCGCCGTCAGCGCGGGCATTGTCGGCCAGCATCTGCTCCTCGACCTCGACTACAGCGAGGATAAACACGCCGATATGGACTGCAACGTCGTGATGACCAACACCGGCGCCTTCGTCGAGGTCCAGGGCACCGCCGAGGGCGATCCCGTGCCCCGCGAGCGCCTCGACGCCCTGATTGACCTGGCGGCCGACGGGATCAGGCGCCTGCTCACGATCCAGCACCAGGCCCTTGGAAGCTGAGTGCAAGAGGCGCGGGGGTGCGCCGCAGCGCAAGCACTACCCCCGCCCTTCCTATCGCCCCGCTAGCGCGGGGCCACGGCGCGAGGGATGGGAAAGGAACCGGCAATGGTTGACGACCGCAAGCGAGCAGAGGGTCTGCGCCAGCTTCAGCGCGGCCTTGCCCTAGAGCGAGCCAACCGTACCGAAGAGGCGGCGAACTGTTACCGCCTGGCCATCGAGAGCAACCCACACCTGCGCGAGGCCCATAACGCCCTGGGCTTCTACTACCAGCGCAGCGGCCTGCTCGCCAAGGCCGCCGACGCCTTCCGCACCGTCGCCACCCTCGAGAGCGACTTCCTGGCCTACTTCAACCTCGGCTATGTCTTGGTCGAGCTCGAGCGCTACGAGGAGGCCGTGGACGCCTTCGCCCAGTGCCTCGCCCTCGCGCCCGACGACTCGGCCACCCACTTCGAGCTGAGCCTGATCTACCTGAGCCGCGGCGAGTACACCGAGGCCCTCAACCACCTGCAGCTCCCCCTGCGCAGCTACCCCGAAGACTGGGAGGTCCACAATCTGCTCGGGCGCTGCCTGCTCGGCCTGCGCCGCTACGACGAGGCCGTGGCGGCCCTGGGCCGCTCGCTGCTGCTGGCGGGCACGCCCTACGCCCAGGCCGAGGTGATCGACAATATCAACACCGTCGAGCGCCATCGCGAGTTCCGCAACCTGAACACTGTGAAGGACCAGCTCTACGCCGAGGACGGCGTGATCTACCTGGGCTCGGCGTCGGACGATGGGCTTCAGGTGAGCGAGACGCATGACTTTCACTTCACCTACCCCGACATCGCCACGACCCTCCAGCGCCTGATCGCCCTCGCCGCGAGCGCGGGCTGGCACTTCAGCGCGATTGTGGCCGCCGACACCCTGGCCCGCCCCCTGGCCGAAGCCCTGTCCACGCTGCTCGAGACGCCCCTGCGCACCGCCGAGAAGCTGGGCGAGGCCGACCGCATCCTGCTCGTCTTCGCCGTGGCCCGCGAGGCCGAGCTGCTGCTGCTGACGGTCGAGCGGCTCCCGTGCGTGGCCACCGCCTTCTGCCTGGGCCTCAACTGGATGCGCCACAGCAAGATCTTGCCCGACCTGGTGGGCATCGCCGCCCACGGCCTCTGTAGCGTACCCTGGGAGAGCGAGCTGCGCCGCCTGCGGGCCGACGGCGCCCCGGCCGCCCAGGTCACCGCGTGCATCGCCACCGCTGCCACCGCTATCGTCGCCGCCGTGCGCGACACCCCCATCGACCCCAACCTCGCGCGCCAGATCCGCTACTACACCCGCACCCACCGCCGCGTCAACGTGATCGGCCACTAGTGGGCCGCTTGCCCTCGAACTCGATTCCGTGTATAATCTACACGAAATAGAGTAACACGGCGAGGGGTAGATGATCCGTCTC
>JAAXUL010000682.1 GCA_013336035.1 Chloroflexales bacterium | reverse complement strand
GCTCGCCGACTCGCGCCTGAGCAGCAGCGCCTATTACTTTCACGGCTGGCCAGCGAGGTGCAGCGCCCGACACTTGCCGAGCAGTTGGCCAACGCCCGCAGCCAGATCATCGCCAGCGGCATCCCCCTGCTCGACCGGGCAGGCATTGAGGCGGAGATCGCCGAGCGGCGGGGGGAGCGGTGAAGCGCACCTTCGTTGATGCTGGCGTGCTGATCACGGCGGCCCGTGGCGTTGCGGAGCTATCAGAGGCCGCAACACGGGTGATCAGCGACCCCAACCGGATCTTCCTCTCCAGCCTCTTTGTGCGCCTGGAAGTGCAGCCCAAGCCCACCTACTTCAAGCTGGCCCCCGAGCTGCTCTTTTACGAGAGCTACTTCGCTGCGGTTAGCGAATGGGCGAGCCCCGACGATGCGCTTGTCCAGCGCGCCCTCACCATTGCCTGTACCTTTGGCCTCTCGGCAATCGACGCGCTGCACGTTGCTGCCGCCGAGATGCTAGGCGCCAATGAACTGGTGACAACCGAGCGCCCCGGCAAGCCGCTCACGCGCGTTACGCTCCTGCCCATCGTCTCAATCTAGCACCCCAGACTCAGCCCCAGGTAGCCCCACAGAATGGCGTGGAGTTACTCACGCCTGACTCGGTAGAACAGCAGTTCGCGCACGGACCAGATATGGTCGGTCAGATCCGCCGCCATCGCCGGTGTCCCCTGGAGCGTGGCATGCACACGGCAGAAGTTGTAGACGACACCCATCCAGAACATCGCGGCTTCGAGGTGGGGCACCTGGCGCGCGGGCGTGCGCGAGCGGCGGGTCAAGGCCGGCAGCCAGGTGCGAAAGGTCGCATTCAACCGCTCAATATAGGCGGTGTTGATCACCCCGAGCGTGACCTGGCTGGCGTGCATGATCGCCTGGGCGCAGCGCATGCAGCCGTAGGCCAGGCGGCGGTCGACGCCGCTGAGCTTCCGCCCCGTGTACTGCTTGACGACCTGCACCACGTGCAGATCGGCCCAAACCACCAAGGGAGGCCGCCCGCGTTTGCCCGTGTAGCACGGATCGCGGAAGACCCGCAGCACGCTGCTCGTCCAGGCAGCAAACCCATCGACTGCCCAGAGGATCGGGCGTCCGACCTGCGCGGCGGCGCGCACGTGCGTGATCACCTGCGTGACCAAGGCAGTATCCCGGTGCGGGGCACCCGCGCCCCACAGGAACAGCCGCGAAAAGACGCTCATGGCCGTGGCCATCCAGACCGTGCCACCCTGGGTCTTGACATACAGCTCATCGCCTTGCACTTGGCCGACATCGACTTGACCCTGGCAGACCACCTGTTCCTGGATGGCTTTCGCATGCGTGCCCGCTTTCCGCTGCCAGTCGGCCACCGTGCGTTCATCCAGCCCAAAGGCAAACACGATGGCCGGAATCGGACACCCGCCTGCCAACAAGGCCAGCACGAGCAGCACCATCCACAGGGGGCGTTTGAGTCCGTAGAGCGGGGTACCACGAGTCTCCGCGAAGGTCTTCCCGCAGGCGTGACATTTGTCCCGTCGTTCGACCAGCGAGTGAATACCGACACGATCACTTGCACCGCAAGCCGAGTTGGGGCATACTGCCAACTCCGGGCGCATGGGAAGTTGGGTCAGGTTTTGCATACCTCCAGCATATCCATGCGCTCGGGTGTGTCAAATCCCCGACTCCACGCCGTCTTGCGGTGCTACCTCAGGCAGGTAGGTGTATGCTAAACGGTGGTCGGGACACCACCGGTCAATCAGGGCCAGAATCGCCTTCGACGGGCGCCCACGGCGACGGGGCGGCACCCAGCGGGCGGGGGCACCCGATAGTGCAACACCTCGCTGACCGTCCAGATATGGTCGGTGATCCCAGCCGCCATCGCTGGGGTCTGCCGACGCCGATCATCCGTGGTGAGGCTGCTATGGGCCGTACAGAAGTTGTAGATCGTGCCGACCAAATACATCCCGCCCACGACCGTGGCAACCCGACGGGCCGACCGGCGCGTGCGGCGGCGCAACGTGGCCAAACACGAGCGGAAGGTGCCATTGAGCCGCTCGATATACGCCGTGTTGAGCACCTGACAGCCCGGCGTACTCCAGAGCAGGGTCAGGAAGATCTGCACGGTGCCATGCACCAGGCGATGCACCGTGCCCGTGACCGCGCGCCCCGCATACTGCTTGACGACCTGGGCGATGGCCAAATCGGGCCATCCGACCAACCGAGGCCGTCCGCCCGTACCAGGTTGGCGCGTCCGAAAGGCTTTCCGAACCACATCAATATATGTGCTCAAGCCATCGGTGACGAACAGCAGTGGCCCCCACTGCGCGCAGGCCGCCACGAGCGCGACCAGACGTCCAATCAGATCGCGATCCCGATGGGCGCTGACCGCACCGCCCAGCCACAGCCGGGTGCTGACCATCATCGCCATCGCCATCCACACCACGCCCGCTTGGGTCTTGACGTGAATCTCATCAGCTTGCACCTGCACCAGATCGCGTGGCTGTACCACCTCGGCGTGATGGACGGCTTCGGCATGGGTTCCACTCGCCTCCACCCACTCCCGCACGGTCTGCGCTTGGAAGCCATCGGCCACCTCAATCGCCGGGATCGGACAGCCGTGGCCGACCAGGGTGACGATACGGGTGATCGTCTCCTCGTCCGTGCGCCGACGGTAGAACACCGTTCCAGATCGGGCACTGAAGGCTTTCTTGCAGACCTTGCACCAGTAGCGTTGACGCTTCTGGCTATGGATGGTGATATTCCCTTCGCCGATCTGCCCTCTTGCAGGGCAGTCCATATTCGGGCAGAATGTCGTCTGCGGATCGATGGCACACCTCCTCGGCTTTCAATCACCGAAGATTGTGCCCCGATCCACTCATTTTTTCAAGTCCAGGTGCCGACCACCGTGTAGCATACACCTACCTCAATCAGGTCGGAGCGATCCCGGCACACGCCGAGTCCGTGCGCGATTAGCGGCGTGATCGGTGCTCAGACCCCCTCCAGCAGCCGGGCGATCTGCTCAGGGGCCGGGAGCTGGCCCTGGAGGTCGGCGGGCAGCGTGGTGACAATGCGGTAGGTGGCCACGCCGATCGGCTTGTTCGACTCACGCAGGGCGTACTCGACGATGGTCTTTTCCTTGGACTTGCAGAGGATAATGCCGATTGACGGCTCCTCGTCGGCCATGCGCGCCATGTCGTCGAGAGCCGCGAGGTCGAACTGCATCTTGCCCACATACTCGGGCTGGAACTCACCCACCTTCAGCTCCAGGGCCACCAGGCACTTCAGGCGGCGGTGGTAGAGCAGCAGATCGATAAAGTACTCCGACCCGCCCACTTCCAGCCGATACTGGCTGCCGATGAAGCTAAACGCGCCGCCCATCTCGCGCAAAAAGGGCTCAACCCGCGCAAGGATCGCCAGTTCCAGCTGGCGCTCGCTGTGCTCGTCGCCCAGCTCCAGGAAATCGGTAGAACTCGCGCTCCAGCTGGTCGGCACACTTCTCCAGGATGATGATATTGTGCGACCAGCCAATTTCTCGCACCAGCGGTGCGAGTTTTTCCTCGGTGGCGTAGGTCTCATAGAAGCGGCGCATGCGCCAGAGATTGGCCGCCGAGAAACCGCCGATGCCGACAAACTCAGCCTGGAGGTCACGGGCCAGCTGCTCGACCACCCCACGGCCCCAGGTGTCGCCCTGCTGCCGCTCGACGATCAGGTGCCCGATGTCCCAGTAGAGCGCGATCAGCTCGCGGTTCACCGCCCGCGACGTGCGGCGCTGGATGCTCCATACGACCCGCGCCGACCAGGATGAGGCCGCGCCGGCGACAGCCAACCGGCGCAAGACCAGCCTGCGACGGCTCTGCCAATGGGCCATCAGCGAGGGCCACCTGACCGCCGACCCCACCCGCGACGTGAAGGATCTGCCGCTGGGCAACCGCGCCCCGCGCGCGGTGAGCGACGACGCGATCGACCGGGTGCTGCACGCCGCCGGATCATCCGCCGACCCGACCGAGGCCCTGCGGGACGAGGCGATCATCACGGTGCTGGCCTTCACCGGGGTGCGCGCCGCCGAACTGGCCAACCTGATCCTCGCCGACTACCACCCGCTCACCGGCATGCTGCGCATCCGGCTGGGCAAGGGCCGCAAGAGCCGCATGGTGTTTGTGTACCGCGAGGCGATGGCCGCCCTGGAGCGCTACCTGGCGGCGCGCTGCCCCGACGGGCACACCGTCGGCGAGGCCGCCAACGAGCCGCTGTGGATGCACCGTGGCGGCAATGGCCCGAATCGCCCCTGGCTGCCGGGCATCACCACCCGCGCGATCCAGAACCTCGTGCGTGACCTCGCCGGCCGCGAGGCCCGCCAGCTGCGCGCCGACGCCGCGCAGCTCCGTTGCAACGACAAGCGCCGGGCGCTCGATCTGCTGGCGCTGGAGGTGGAGTCGATCACGCCGCACACCTTCCGCCACTCGCTGGCCCGGCGCATGATCGAGCAGCGCGCCGACCTGGGCGAGATCCAGGCCATCCTCGGCCACACCTCACTGCGCGTGACCGGGATGTACCTCACGCCCAGCGAGGAGGATGTCCGCGAGGCGCTGGAGATCGGGGCAAGGCTGAGGTGAGCATAGGAATGCAGGGGAGGCCACGCCTCGTCACTTAATAGGCTTTTCCCCATCGGAGGTATGTATCGGGAGAAGTCCGTCACTCGCCCTGCCATGCGTCAGGGAACGGCAAAAAGAAACCTATCCTGACGCAATTTAGTCGGCATGCCTGACGTCAGGATAGGGTATAGGCTAGGTGGACATGGCACCTGCCACAGCTGCCATCTCAGCGGGGATGACCTGCTTACGTACAGGTTGCCGCTATTACCGGTAGAGGGAACCGGTAATAGCGGCGGCGCCTGCTGGAGCACATC
>JAAXUL010001489.1 GCA_013336035.1 Chloroflexales bacterium | reverse complement strand
GCCCTTTGCGGGGGCCGCAGGCCCCCCGCCCCCGCCGCGGGCAGCGGCTGAAGGAGCTGGCGCAGCTAAGAAAAGATGTATGACCAAGTTACAGGCGTTCGCCGCCACTGCCCTTAATGAGGCACGATTATGAACAAAGCCCTTGCCCCTGAGCTCGAGGAGCGCCTGGTGCGCTACTGCCGCATCGACACCCAGGCCGACGAAGCCTCGCCCACCTCGCCCAGCACCGCCAAGCAGTACGACCTGCTCAACCTCCTCGTCGAGGAGCTGAGCGCGTTGGGCGCCCACGAGGTGCGCCTGACCGAGTATGGCGCCGTTCTGGCCACGCTCCCCGCGACCGTGACCACTCCTGTGCCCACGATCGCGTTCCTGGCCCACGTGGACACCGCCCCGGCCTTCAATGCCACCGGGGTCAAGCCGATCGTCCACCGGAATTACGCCGGCGGCGATATCTTCCTCCCCGACGACCCGACAGCGGTGCTCTCGTCCACGCAGTCGTCCTACCTGGCGACCAAGGTCGGCGACGATATCATCACCGCCAGCGGGACGACCTTGCTCGGCGCGGATGATAAGGCCGGCGTCGCGATCATTATGGCCATGGCCGGCCACCTGCTCAGGCACCCCGAGCTGCCCCACGGCCCCATCCGCCTCGGCTTCACCCCCGACGAGGAAATCGGCCGCGGCGTCCACCCCAGCCTGCCCGCCGACCTGCAGGCCGATTTCGCCTACACCCTCGACGGGGCCACGCTCGGCGAGATCGTCTACGAGACCTTCTCGGCCGACCTGGCGAAGGTCCACGTCCAGGGCGTCTCGACCCACCCGGGCCAGGCGAAAGATACGCTGGTCAACGCGCTGCACCTGGCGGCCAAGCTGATCGCCACCCTGCCCCAGGTCACGCTGACCCCCGAGACCACCGAGGGCCGCCAGGGCTTCATCCATCTCTATCAGATGAGCGGCACCGCGGCCGCGGCCGACCTGAGCTTTATCCTGCGCGACTTTGAGCTGGACGACCTGCAGGCCCAGGGCGAGCTGATCCAGCAGGTCTGCGCGACCGTGCAGGCCACCGAGCCGCGGGCCCAGATCAGCTGCGCGATCACACCGCAGTACCGCAACATGCGCTACTGGCTGGAGGACGACATGCGCCCGGTCGAGCTGGCGCGCGAGGCCTGCCGCCAGCTGGGCATCGCGCCGCACTCGCCGCCGACCCGCGGCGGCACCGACGGCTCGCGCCTGACCGAGCTCGGCATCCCGACGCCCAACCTCTTCACCGGGATGCAGAACATCCACGGGCCGCTGGAGTGGGTCAGCGTCCAGGACATGGTCCGCGCCACCGAGGTATGTGTCAGGCTGGCCGAGCTGTGGAGCGGCGTGCACGACACGGCGCCGAAGCCGACCCGCGCGGGCGGCGCGCCGGCCGGCACCGACCGAGTCGTGGACTGGATGGGCTGAGCCGCCCACGCCTGGAGGAGACATTGATGACTGCAGAGACTGCCAAGACTGGCCCCAGCTCCCAGGGCGGCTTTACCCAGCGCCTGCTGGACGGCATCGAGCGGGTGGGCAATAAGGTGCCCCACCCGGTGCTCATGTTCCTGTACCTGATCGGCGGCGTGATCGTGCTCTCCGCCATCCTCGCGCTGCTGGGCGTGAGCGTCACCGAGCAGGTGGCCGTGCCGGCACCGACGGCCGTGGAGGCTGACTACTACGAGGACTCCACCGATCCGGGGGCGTTCCTCCCGGCCACGCCCTACGACACCGACTACGCGATCCAGAGCGAGACGATCGCGATCCAGAACCTGCTGTCGGTCGAGGGCATCCGCTTCATCTTCACCTCGTTCGTGGCCAACTTTGCCGGCTTTGGAGTCGTCGCCGTGACCCTGGTCGCGATGGCGGGCGTGGG
>JAAXUL010000681.1 GCA_013336035.1 Chloroflexales bacterium | reverse complement strand
CGCATCCGCACCGGGCACGACTTTGTGAGCTACAAGCGCTCGACCATCCGGCGCCGCATCTGCCGGCGTATGCAGCTCAACGGGGTGGGCGATATCGCCGCCTACCTGGCGCTCTTGCGCGAGCGCCCTGGCGAGCTGCAGTCGCTGCTGCGCGATCTTCTGATCAGCATAACGAACTTCTTCCGCGACCCCGAGGCTTTCGAGGACTTGGAGGCGCTGCTGCCCAGCATATTCGCCGGCAAGGGGCCGGACGACCAGGTGCGGGCCTGGGTCGCCGGCTGCGCCACCGGCGAGGAGGCCTACTCGGTGGCGATCTTGCTGCACGAGTACGCGACGCTGCTCGAGCAGCCGCCCGAGATCCAGGTCTTCGCCACTGACATCGACGAGGCGGCTATCATCAAGGCCCGCGAGGGCCTCTACCAGGATAATATTGTCGCCGATATCTCGGCCGAGCGCCTGCAGCGCTTTTTTACCGAGAAGCAGGACAGCTACCGGATCAAAAAAGAGATCCGTAACCTGATCCTTTTCGCGCCCCACAACCTGCTGCGCGACCCCCCATTCTCGCGGCTTGACCTGGTGACCTGCCGCAACCTGCTGATCTACCTCGACCGCGATGTGCAGGTGCAGCTGCTAGAGCTATTCCACTTTGTGCTGCGCCCCGACGGGCTCCTGATGCTGGGGGCCTCCGAGTCGACCGATAGTCTGCCGGGCCACTTCACGGCGATAGACAAGCGCCATCACATCTATGCCCGCCGCGCCATGGATCGTCTGACACCGGCCTCGATCCCTTTGGCCGGCCTTGATCCCCTGCACGCGCTGTCGCAGGCTCATCGGGCTGTCCCGCGCTCAATCTCATTCGGCGAGCTGCACCACCGCCTGCTCGAGGAGTATGGGCCCCCGAGCCTGATCGTCAACGAAGCGTACGACATTGTGCACCTCTCGAGCCGGGTCGGCCGCTACCTGCGGTTTGGTGGCGGCAAGCCCTCGTTCAACCTGCTCAAGGCGATCCACCCTGACCTGCGGCTCGAGCTGCGCACGGCGCTCTTCCGCGCCGTACAGAAGGGCCAGCCCAGCGAGGAGCGCGGCGTCCACCTGACCATTGACGGCCATGTCAGCGTGGTTAACATAACGGTTCGGCCCATTCTTGGGGTTGAGGGCGCCCAGGGCTTTCTGCTGGTGCTGATCGAGGAGCTTGCTGAGGCGGCGGACGAAGAGATCGCTATGCCGATCGACGAGGCTGCCGAGCCGCTGATGCGGCAGCTCGACGAGGAGCTGCAGCGCACGCGTGAGCAGCTGCGCCTGATTGTCGAGCAGTACGAGACCTCGACCGAGGAGCTGAAGGCCTCGAACGAGGAGCTCCAGGCGATGAACGAGGAGCTGCACTCGACTACCGAGGAGCTGGGGACCAGCAAGGAGGAGCTGCAGTCGGTCAACGAGGAGCTGACCGCCGTCAACCAGGAGCTGAAGAACAAGGTCGCCGAGATCAGCCGGGTCAACGCGGACTTGCAGAACCTAATGGTCTCGACCGACATCGGCGTGATTTTTCTCGACCGCGAGCTGCGTGTGAAGCGCTATACGCCCCGGGTCCAGGATGTCTTCAACCTGATCGCGACCGACATTAACCGGCCCCTGGCCCACGTCACCCACCAGCTTATCTACCACCGGCTCCTCGACGACGCGGCGCACGTCCTCGATCGGCTCGTCGTGCTTGACCGGGAAGTGCTGCATGCGGACGGGCGCTGGTTCCTGGCCCGCGTGCTGCCCTACCGGACGATGGAGGACAAGATCGACGGCGTTGTGCTGACCTTTGTCGATATCACCGAGCGTAAATGGTCCGAGGAGGCGCTTAAAGAGGCGAAGGACCGGCTCGAGGCCCGCGTCGCCGAGCGCACCGCCGCCCTCGAGGCCGAGATCGCCGAGCGGCGCCAGGTCGAGGCCGCGCGCCAGGCTATGCTGCGCCAGCTGGTGACCGCCCAGGAGGATGAGCGGCGCACGATCTCGCGCGAGATCCACGACCAGCTGGGCCAGCAGCTCACCGGGCTGCTGCTCAGCCTGCACGCGCTCAAAGACAGCTCTTACGGCCGGGCCGAGGCCCTGAGCCGGATCGGCCAGATCGAGGCCCTCGTGAACACGATCAGCCAGGAGACGCGCAAGATGGCGCGCAGCCTGCGCCCGACTGTCCTTGACGATCTGGGGCTCTCGATCGCTCTGTCCACCTATGCCGAGGAGTGGAGCCAGCGCACAGGCACGCCCGTAGCCTTTCATAGCAGCGGCTTTGACTATGGACGCCTGCTGCCCGCCGTCGAGACGGCGATCTATCGGGTGGTGCTCGAGGCGCTGCTGAATGTGCTGAAGCACACCCAGGCCACACAGGTCAGCCTGATCCTCGAGTGCCGGGACGGGGCGGTGGTGGCGATCATCGAAGACAATGGGCACGGCTTTGATGCCGAGGCGGTCCTCGCGCAGCCCGCCAGGTGGGGCCTTGGCATCCTCGGCATGAAAGAGCGAGTGTCTCTTGTTGGCGGCACCCTGACAATCGAGTCTGCGGCGGGCGTAGGCACCACGGTCTTTGTGCGCGTGCCCCTGTTCCCCGATAAAGAGGACTTTGATGGCGAAGCTACGCATCTTGCTCGTTGATGACCACGCTGTCGTACGCGAGGGGCTCAAGGCACTGATTAGCAGCCAGCCGGATATGGAGGTTGTCGGCGAGGCGGTCGACGGGCTCGAGGCGATCGTCGTCGCCCACGCCTGTATGCCCGACGTGGCCGTGATCGATGTCTCCCTGCCCGGCCTCTCGGGAGGCGAGGTGACGGCGCGCATCACCCGCGAGCTGCCCGCCACCCGCGTGCTGGCCCTGAGCGTCCACGACGAGGCGGGCTATGTGCGTCGGCTGCTCGAGGCCGGGGCCGCGGGCTATGTGCTCAAGCGGCTGGCCGTCGATGAGCTGATCGCCGCTGTGCGCAGCGTGGCCGCCGGCGGGGTCTACCTCGACCCCCTGGTGGCTGGCACGGTGGTGGCGGGGGCGGTCGGCAAGGCCCCGGTCGGCGCCGAGGATCGCCCCGCTCTCAGCGAGCGCGAGGGCGATGTGCTGCGTATGATCGCTCAGGGCTACAGCAACAAAGAGATCGCCGCCGTGCTCAGCATCAGCGTCAAGACGGTCGAGACCTATAAGGCCCGCGCCATGGAGAAGCTTGGCCTTGACAGTAGGGTCGCGATTGTGCGCTTCGCCGCCGAGCAGGGGTGGCTGACCTGATCGCGCTATACAGGCTTCCAGAGCGGGCTGTCAGGTTTTTCCTGACAGCTGGTGCGTAGTATCCTTACTGCTTTTTTTAACCTTTGCTGCTATCCTCACTAGTGGGGGAGGGGGGTGAACAGCCGGATGAGGCTCTAGGCGTCAGGACGAAGTTGTCCTGGCGCCAAGTAGCTTCTGCCGCGAACGGTGCTTCGCGCTGGCCTATGTGGCTACGTGAGGAGCCTAGAGCGACTTCGCCAGGTCCTCGAGCTTGCGCACCACGCTGTTGACGTAGCCGTTGCGCATTGGCCGCAGGAAGCCCAGGGCCTCCTCGATACGCTGGCGGGCGCGGGCCGAGTCGCCCTGGCCCAGGGCGCGCTCGGCCTGCTTGAGCTTGCCGGCCGCGTCGTCGCGGGCGTCTTCGTCGACGTTGCGGGCCACCTCGATGCGGGCCCGGAGGAGCGGTAGGCGCCGCTGGGGGTCATCGGCCTCGGGGGCGGCTGGCGCCACGCCGTAGTTGGTCTCGTAGAGATCGCCCTCGACGACTCGGCCGACCGAGACATCGCCCATGATCTGTGCGTTATCGAAGCTGATCACCGAGCGCTTGTTGGTAACGTTGATCGTCACCGGGGGCACCTCGCGCACGGCGGCGCCCGCCGGCGGGCGCTGGCTGATCGCCCCCTCGCGGCCTGTCAGGCCGAGGCCGGCGGCGACGGGGAAGGGCCCGACACCCTGGAGCAGGGTCAGCGCCGGATCTTGCGCGACGCCCAGGCGCCGCCGCGCCGCGCCCGTTACCTGTGTGTGGACGGCCTCGTACAGCTCGAAGAGGCCGACCGCGCCGCCAGAGGCGCCGCGCAGCGCGTCGATCAGAGCCTGGCCGAAGAGGCTGTGATCGTCGTCGCTGAGAAAGTACGAGCGCTGGTCGGGCCTGCTGGCGGTGATAATCGCGCGGCCCTCGCCGCTGTTGACCAGCTCGTTGCCGGCCTCATCGGGGAGCATCGCGCCCGCCGGGGCGGGGAGGGGGTCGGGGGCGATGCCGCCGGCCCCGAGGCGCGCGCCGACGTGCCCCGCGAAGCAGGCGTTGACCACGAGCAGCAGGCGCCGCGCCGGCACCGCCCGTATGGCGCGGGCCAGGTCGGCGACCGAGACGCCCGTGCCGGCGGCCACCTGCGCCTGGGGGGTGAAGCGGGTGTCGGCCGTGGCCAGGTAGTAGAGCCCGTCGTCGCCGTGAGCGCCATGGCCGCTGAAGCTGACCAGGGCGATGCGCTCGGGGCCGGCCCGGTTGGCCAGACGCGCGAGGGCCGCGAGGACGCCAGCGCGGGTCGCCTGGCCGTCGACGAGCAGCTCGACTGCGCGCGGGTCATACGCCGCGGCCTGCGGGTCGCCGAGGGCGCGGCCGAGAAGATGGGCAATACCCTACAAGGGACGATGAATAAGCTGCGCGTGGCCTTCTCGAATGTCAAGGAAGATATTGGCACGGTGATGCTACCGTATGTCAAGACAATGTTCAAGAAGTTTGCGGATACTCTGATCGTGGCGTTCAAGAAGGTAACAGACTTCTTCAAAACGGTTCGGTTTCAAGACATCCTGAGACGGATCACGGAATGGTTCGGCCGCTTGATGGATACCGTGAAGAAGCTATTCCAGGGCGAATCTATCACCAAGTTTTTTACAAAGGTCGC
>JAAXUL010001488.1 GCA_013336035.1 Chloroflexales bacterium | reverse complement strand
CACCGGATCGTGGGCCCGCATCCAGACCGCCGCCAGCAGGGCCGCGAGAAACACCGCCTCGGAGGCGAGGATGGCAGGCCAGCGCGACCTGGCGATACCACGCGCCGCCCCGAGCGCCGCCCGCGGCCCGCCCGCGGCCCACACGCCCAAGCCCGCCACCGCCAGGGCTGCGCCGACCAGCGACGGCGCGCCGAAAGGCGCCAGCCCGAGCATCGCCAGCATCCAGGCTCCGTAGCCGGTCAGTAGCAGCCCCAGGGCCTTAGCGTAGGCGTAGCCCCTGTCGGGCAGCCCCCGCAGCAGCAGCCCGGCCAGAGGTAGCCCCACCAGACCGAGCAGCTGCGCCGCGAGCCACCAGCGCAAGATATCTGGCGCCATAGTCACTGGCCTGTCCCTAGCTCCGCGAGCAGCTGCCGCGCATCGCTGGCCCAGCGGCCATCAGGCGCCAGCTCGAGGTAGGTCCGCAGCTCGGCCCTGGCCCGCTCGGCATTGTCGGTCTGCGCGAAGAGCCGCCCGAGCTGGTAGTAAGGATCAGGCACCTGGGGGTCCGCTGCGATGGCCTGGCTCAGGGCGATCTCGGCCTTGTCGAGCTGGCCCCAGTCGAGCAGGGCGGCGCCCAGCTTGTTCCAGTTATCCGCTGACGGGTCGGCGCGGGCCGCGAGCATATAGGCCTCCTCGGCATCGCCGTAGCGACCGGCCTCAGTCAGAAGATCGCCCCACAGGTGCAGCACGCCGATGTCGCGGGGGTTGGCCCGCGCCGCGGGCTCGAGCACGCTGGCCGCGTCGTCCAGGCGCCCCATGGCGCGGTAGCGCTCGGCCAGCCCAAAAGCGACCGGCCCATCAGTGGGGCTGTCCCTGTTCGCCTCCTCCAGCTCGACGGTGCCGGCGGGCACCTCAGCCGAGGGGCGCGTCTGGGGCTGACGCTCCGCGGCCGGCGCCGCGAAGTCGAAAGACTCGGGCTGGGCATAGCTCCGCGGCACGCCCGTCACGGCGTAGATCTGCACCCTGGGCTTGTCGAAGACCGGCTTCAGGTAGGTCTCGCGCATCTTGTCGAACTTCGCCAGCCCCTCGGCCGGGTAGATGGCATGCTCGACCCCGCCCACATAGACGTAGTCCACGCCGTAGCGGGCCAGGAAGCGCAGGGCCGTCTCGATGTCGCCGCTCGTGTAGAACTCCTCTACATCGGCATTGCGACGGGACACCGCGTCGGGAGCCCGCTGCTCATTCTCGTGGAGGGCGCTCACCACAGTTGGCAGGCCAGTGTTGGCGGCGATGCGGATGCCGTAGGCCCGATAGAAGAACAGGTCTGACTGCACGACCACCGGCGTGCCTTTGATCTCGCTGTTCAGCCAGCGGATCGCCTCGGCGTCGCCGCTCAGGTCAACCGTCACCTCGCCGGCCCCGGGCGCGCAGCCGCCGAAAGACGCGCAGTCATACGTGAAGCTCGCCTGGTCCATGAACGCTAGCCCATCCAGGGTCGGCCCTGTCGCGACCGGCAGGCGGTTCGCGACCCGCGAGGGCGTGGCCGCCAGCGGGTAGACGGCGGCCAGAGCGGCGAGCAGAGCCAGGCCCCCCAGGCCCACCCACTGGGCCCGCGGCCCGCCCAGCCGGCGTAGGCCCCGCAGCAGGGCCGGCAGGCTCGCCGCCGACGCCAGGGCCAGCAGCACCCAGGCCTGGAGCCCAAACTTGAACACCGTGTTCATGCGATACCAGTCGCCGCCGTCGAGGTGGTCGCGGATGTAGACCAGCTCGAACCCAAGCGACACAGCCCAGGCGACCCAGGCCAGCAGCAGGGCATACCAGGCGGGCGACCCGGGCTGGCGCCTGATCAGCAGGGCCAGGCCCGCCAGCAGCCGGGCGGCCAGGGCCACCCGGAGCCCCAGGGCCGGCACAACAGCCGC
>JAAXUL010001487.1 GCA_013336035.1 Chloroflexales bacterium | reverse complement strand
GGATGTAGTTGCCCTGGTCGCTCACGAACGGTTCGGCCCCCGCGAGGCGCCGCGTCACCCGGGCGCCCAGGCCCTCGAGGAAGCGGGCCGAGGCGCCCCAGCCGAAGGTCACCACCTCGACCGGCAGCGCGAAGCCTGTGCCAAGGGCCGGCACCAGCTTGGACTCGTCGACGATGATCACCTCGCGGAGGCTCGCCTGGGCGACCATCTTCTCGCGCAGCAGGGCCCCGCCGCCGCCCTTGATCAGGTTCAGGCGCGGGTCCACCTCGTCGGCGCCGTCGATGGTCAGGTCGACGCGGGCCTGATCGTCAAGGGTGGCCAGGGGGATGCCGACGCGCCGGGCCTCCTCCTCGGTCTTCGCGGCGCATGGCACGCCCACGATATCGCGCAGCTCGCCGGACGCGAGCAGGGCGCCGATCCGGCGCACCGCGTGGAACGCCGTGCTCCCGAAGCCCAGGCCGACCACCATCCCCGGTCGCACCAGCTCGACCGCCCGCTCTGCGGCGCGGCGCTTCAGCTCATCCTGTGATATGTGGGCCACCGTAACCTCGCGTGCTCGTCACCGAGCCCTGGCGTATGTCAGTCTGTGGCCCCTATTGTACACGATGTCACCTTTTCAGCTTGTCACCGCATTGGCCACCGGCGCCGGTACGTGGGGCGCCAGCCCGGTCACCTGGTAGATCCGGACCTCATCGAGGGTCTCCTCGGCCAGCAAGGCCTGGGCCAGGGCCTCGAGCTGTACACGGCGCTCGGTGAGCATGCGGATCGCCTTCTTGTAGCTCTCGTCGGCGATCTTGCGCACGGCCTTGTCGGCGGCCTGGGCTGTCGCCTCGCTGTAGAGCCGCTGGGTCACCCCCGCGCCCAGGTAGTTGCCCTGGTTATTGTCGAGCAGCTGCACCTGGCCCACCTCGGGGCTCATACCGAAGCGCATCACCATGGCCTGGGCCAGGCTCGTCACCTGCTGCAGGTCGCTCTCGGCGCCGGTGGTCACATTGCCGTAGACCACCAGCTCGGCGGCGCGGCCGCCCAGGGCGGTGACGATGCGTGCGCGCAGGTACTCCTCGCTGTAGTTGTAGCGGTCGTCGGCCGGCACCGAGAGGGTCACGCCGAGGGACTGGGCGCGGGGCACGATCGTCACCCGGCGCACCGGGTCGCTCTCGGGCTGCAGCAGGCCGAGCAGGGCGTGGCCGGCCTCGTGGTAGGCCACCCGCTCGCGGTCCTCGGGGCGCATCAGCACGCGCCGCTCGGCGCCCAGGAACAGCTTCTCGGTCGCGTCGGCGAAGTCGCGCATGGTCACATGGGTGTTGCCGCGGCGCGCCGCCGTGAGGCTGGCCTCGTTGACCAGGTTGCGCAGCTCGGCGCCGGTGGCCCCGGGCATGTTCGCCGCGATCTTGAGCAGGTCCACATCGGGGGCCAGCGGCACCTCGCGCGTGTGGATGGCCAGGATCTCGGCGCGCCCATTCTTGTCGGGCGGGTGCACCACCACGCGCCGGTCGAAGCGCCCGGGGCGCAGCAGGGCCGGGTCGAGCACATCGCTGCGGTTGGTGGCCCCGAGCACGACCACGCGCGTCTCGGCGCCGAAGCCGTCCATCTCGGTGAGGATCTGGTTCAGGGTCTGCTCGCGCTCGTCATTGCCGCCCAGCTCGTTGCCGCCGCGGCGCCGGCCGATCGCGTCGATCTCGTCGATGAAGATGATCGCCGGCGCGGCGGCGCGGGCCTCTTTGAACAGCTCGCGCACCCGCGAGGCGCCCACGCCCACCACCATCTCGATGAACTCCGAGCCGCTCATGCTGAAGAAGGGCACGTCGGCCTCGCCGGCCACCGCCCGGGCCAGCAGCGTCTTGCCGGTGCCGG
>JAAXUL010000091.1 GCA_013336035.1 Chloroflexales bacterium | reverse complement strand
CGGCGGCCAGGCTGACGTCAAGGGGGTGGCCGGCACCTGGAAGGACCTCACCGACAACGTCAACCTGATGGCCAACAACCTCACCGGGCAGGTCCGCAACATCGCCGAGGTCTCTACCGCCATCGCCGGCGGCGACCTCAGCAAGAAGATCACCGTGGACGTGCGCGGCGAGACCCTGGAGCTGAAGAACACCATCAACGTGATGGTCGACCAGCTCAACGCCTTCGCCAGCGAGGTGACGCGGGTGGCCCGCGAGGTCGGCACCGACGGCAAGCTCGGCGGCCAGGCTGACGTCAAGGGGGTGGCCGGCACCTGGAAGGACCTCACCGACAACGTCAACCTGATGGCCAACAACCTCACCGGGCAGGTCCGCAACATCGCCGAGGTCTCTACCGCCATCGCCCGCGGCGACCTCAGCAAGAAGATCACGGCCGACGCCCGGGGCGAGATCCTGGAGCTGAAGAACACCATCAATGTGATGGTCGACCAGCTCAACTCGTTCGCCAGCGAGGTGATCCGCGTAGCCCGCGAGGTCGGCACCGAGGGCAAGCTCGGCGGCCAGGCCGATGTGCGCGGGGTCGGCGGCACCTGGAAGGACCTCACCGACAACGTCAACTTCATGGCCGGCAACCTCACCACCCAGGTCCGCAACATCGCCGAGGTGACGACGGCCGTGGCCCGCGGCGACCTCAGCAAGAAGATCACGGCCGACGCCCGGGGCGAGATCCTGGAGCTGAAGGACACCATCAACACGATGGTCGACCAGCTCAACTCGTTCGCCAGCGAGGTGACGCGCGTGGCCCGCGAGGTCGGCACCGAGGGCAAGCTCGGCGGCCAGGCCGATGTGCGCGGGGTCGGCGGCACCTGGAAGGACCTCACCGACAACGTCAACTTCATGGCCGGCAACCTCACCACCCAGGTCCGCAACATCGCCGAGGTCTCCACCGCCATCGCCTACGGCGACCTCAGCAAGAAGATCACGGCCGACGCCCGGGGCGAGATCCTGGAGCTGAAGAACACCATCAACGTGATGGTCGACCAGCTCAACTCGTTCGCCAGCGAGGTGACGCGGGTGGCCCGCGAGGTCGGCACCGAGGGCAAGCTCGGCGGCCAGGCGTATGTGCGCGGGGTCGCGGGCGTGTGGGGCGACCTGACCGACAACGTCAACTCGATGGCCGGCAACCTCACCACCCAGGTCCGCAACATCGCCGACGTCACCAAGGCCGTCGCCGGCGGCGACCTCTCGAAGAAGGTCACCGTGGACGTGCGGGGCGAGACCCTGGAGCTGAAGAACACCATCAACGTGATGGTCGACCAGCTCAACTCGTTCGCCAGCGAGGTGACGCGGGTGGCCCGCGAGGTCGGCACCGACGGCAAGCTCGGCGGCCAGGCCAACGTACCGGGCGTGGCCGGGGTCTGGAAGGACCTCACCGACAACGTGAACTACATGGCCTCCAACCTCACCGACCAGGTGCGCGGCATCGCGCGGGTGGTGACGGCGGTGGCGAACGGCGATCTGAAGCGCAAGCTGTTCCTGGAGGCCAAGGGCGAGATCGCCACCCTGGCCGACACGATCAACGAGATGATCGACACCCTAGCCACCTTCGCCGACCAGGTGACCACGGTGGCCCGCGAGGTGGGCATCGAGGGCAAGCTCGGCGGCCAGGCCAACGTGCCCGGCGCGGCCGGCACCTGGCGCGACCTGACCGATAACGTGAACCGGCTCGCCGCTAACCTGACCACCCAGATCCGCACCATCGCCGAGATCGCCACGGCCGTGACCAGGGGCAACCTGAACCGCGCGATCGACGTCGAGGCCCAGGGCGAGGTGGCCGAGCTCAAGGACAACATCAACCAGATGATCGCCAACCTGCGTGACACCACGCAGAAGAACCAGGAGCAGGACTGGCTCAAGACCAACCTGGCCCGCTTCACGCGCATGCTGCAGGGCCAGCGCGACCTGATGAGCGTCTCCAAGCAGATCCTCTCCGAGCTAGCGCCGCTGGTCCACGCCCAGCAGGGCCTCTTCTACATTATGGACAGCAGCGGCGATGGCGAGAGCCCCGACCCCCTGCTGAAACTCCTGAGCAGCTACGCCTACCGCGAGCGCAAGCAGATCGCCAACCGCTTCCGCCTGGGCGAGGGCCTGGTCGGCCAGTGCGCCCTAGAGAAGGACCGCATCCTCCTGACCGAGGTGCCGAGCGACTACATCAAGATCAGCTCGGGCCTGGGCGAGGCGACGCCCATGAACATCGTCGTGCTGCCGGTACTCTTCGAGAGCCAGGTCAAGGCGGTGATCGAGCTGGCCTCGTTCCACCGCTTCAGCGACATCCACCTGACCTTCCTCGACCAGCTGACCGAGAGCATCGCCATCGTGATCAATACGATCGAGGCCGGCATGCGCACAGAGGAGCTGCTCAAGCAGTCCCAGGCCCTCGCCGAGGAGCTGCAGGGCCAGCAGAGCGAGCTGACCGAGACGAACAAACGGCTGGAGGAGCAGGCCCGTACCCTGAAGGCCTCGGAGGATCTGCTGAAGCAGCAGCGCGAGCAGCTGCAGCAGACCAACGAGGAGCTGGAGGAGAAGGCCGAGCTGCTGGAGCAGCAGAACATTGAGGTCGAGCGTAAGAACCGCGAGATCGACCAGGCCCGCCGCTCGCTGGAGGAGAAGGCCGAGCAGCTGGCCCTCAGCTCGCGCTACAAGAGCGAGTTCGTGGCCAACATGAGCCACGAGCTGCGCACGCCCCTGAATAGCATGCTGATCCTCTCGCGGCTGCTGGCCGACAACGCCGACCGCAATCTCAGCCAGAAGCAGGTAGAGTTCGCCCAGACGATCCACGCCTCTGGCTCGGACCTGCTGAGCCTGATCAACGATATCCTTGACCTGGCCAAGATCGAGTCGGGCACCATGTCGGTGGAGGCCGACGCGGTCCACTTCGCCGAGCTGGCGGCGGCGATGGAGCAGAGCTTCGGGCAGCTGGCCGCCGAGCGGGGCCTGGCCTTCACCACGATCTACGACGAGGCGCTGCCGCAGAGCATGTGGACGGACGGCAAGCGGCTGCAGCAGGTGCTGCGCAACCTGCTCTCCAACGCCTTCAAGTTCACCGACTGGGGCTCCGTGAGCCTGCGCATCGAGCAGGCGACCGATGGATGGAGCTTCGACAGCGACGACCTGAACCGGGCCGAGGCCGTAGTGGCCTTCTCGGTGCGCGACACCGGGATCGGCATCTCCGCCGACAAGCAGAAGGTGATCTTCGAGGCCTTCCAGCAGGCTGACGGCACGACCAGCCGCAAGTACGGCGGCACGGGCCTGGGGCTCTCGATCAGCCGCGAGATCGCCCGCCTGCTGGGCGGCGAGATCCGTCTGCGGAGCGAGGTCGGGCAGGGCAGCGTCTTCACGCTCTACCTGCCGCTGCGCTACCTGCCCGGCAGCGGCAGGCGCATGCTGCCCGTTAGCGAAGCTGACGCGCAGCGTTTGCCAGCGCCTGCCGAGCCACCCCCGCCCGTACCCTTCGGCGACGCCTCGGGCGTCAGCGAAGCTGACGCGCAGCGTTTGGGCGCGGGCCGCCGCCGTGGCGGCAGGGCCCCCGCCCGCCCCGCACCCTTCGGCGACGCCTCTGGCGTCAGCGAAGCTGACGCGCAGCGCTTGCACGACGCCGACCTGACCGAGCTTCCCGCCGAGGTGGCCGACGACCGGGCTGGCCTCGGCGCCGGGGAGCGGGTAGTCCTGATTATCGAGGATGACCCGACCTTCGCGGGCATCCTGCTCGAGGGCGCCCGCGCGACGGGCTTCAAGGGCCTGGTGACCCAGCGCGGCGACGTGGGCCTGGCCATGGCACGCCGCTACAAGCCCGATGCGATCACGCTCGACCTGGCCCTGCCCGACATGGCCGGCTGGGCGGTCTTCGACCGGCTCAAGCATGATGCCGCCACCCGCCACATCCCCATCCAGATCATCTCCGGCCGCGACGAGCGGCGACGCGGGCTAGAGCTGGGCGCCATGGACTACCTCCAGAAGCCGGTCGCCCGTGAGGTCATGGTCGCGGCCTTCGACGCCATCCAGCGCTTCATCGAGCGCGCAGTGCGCAGCCTGCTGGTCGTGGAGGACGACCCGACCCAGCGCCGAAGTATCGTCGAGCTGGTGGGCAACGGCGATGTGCAGACGACGGCGGTGGGCAGCGCCACCGAGGCCCTGGAGGCCCTGCGCGGCCAGCATTTCGACTGTGTGGTCATCGACCTGGGCCTGCCCGACATGCCCGGCATCGAGCTGATCCGCCAGATGAAGCAGGAGATCGGGCTGGGTGAGCTGCCGATCATCGTCTACACAAGCAAAGTGCTGAGCCGCAAAGAGGAGACCGAGCTGAAGCGGGTGAGCGATAGGATCATCGTCAAGGACGTCTCCTCGATGGACCGGCTCATAGCCGCGACAGCCCTCTTCCTGCACCGCGCCGAGTCGAACCTGCCGCCTCCCACCCGTGAGCTGCTAGAGCAGGTACACCGGGTCGACCCAGTGCTGGTGGACAAGAAGGTGCTGATCGTAGACGACGACGTGCGCAATATCTTCGCCCTGACCAGCGCCCTTGAGCGCCTGCAGATGGAGGTGATCTACGCCGAAAACGGCCGGGACGGCATCGAGGTGCTGCAGGCCAACCCCGACACCAGCCTGGTGCTCATGGACGTGATGATGCCGGAGATGGACGGCTACGAGACTATGCGCGCCATCCGCAAGCAAAAGAAGCACAAGACCCTGCCGATCATCGCCCTCACCGCCAAGGCGATGATCGGCGACCGCGAGAAGTGCATCGCGGCGGGCGCATCCGACTACATCACCAAGCCCGTGGACATCGAGCAGCTCACCTCGCTGCTGCGGGTCTGGCTGTATAAGTGATGCGGGGTCGGCGCGGGGCGGCCCGAAGGATCCGCCTCAGGGAAGATCACCATGACACGGAGCGACACGGATATCCAGATCCTGCTGGTGGACGACCGGCCGGAGAACCTGCTAGCCCTGGAAGCGATCCTCAGTCCCCTCGGCCACACCCTCGTGCGGGCCGGCTCCGGGCGCGAGGCCCTGAAGGCGCTGCTCGACCATGACTTCGCCGTGATCCTGCTCGATGTGCAGCTACCTGGCATGGATGGCTACGAGACCGCGGCGCTGATCCGCTCACGCGAGCGCTCGCAGAGCACCCCGATCCTCTTCCTCACCGCCGTCAACACCAGCCAGCACCACGTCTTCCGCGGCTACGAGGTGGGCGCGGTAGACTACCTGCTCAAGCCAATCGAGCCCGCAATCCTGCTCTCTAAGGTGAGCGTCTTCGTCGATCTGTACCGCAAGGCGCTGCAGATCCGCCAGCAGGCCGCGCAGCTCGCGCGGACGATTCGAGAGCTCGAGCGCGAGATCGAGCAGCGCCAGCTCACCGAGGACGCCCTGCAGGAGGCCCAGAGCGAGCTGGAGAGGCGGGTGCGCGTCCGCACCGCCGACCTCAGCGCGGCCAACGAGGCCCTGCGCCGCGAGATCGAGGTGCGCGAGCGGGCCGAGCAGGAGCTTTCGGCGGCCCTGCTGCGCGAGCAGGCCGCCCGCGAACGCGCAGAGAAGGCCGTGCGCACCCGCGACGACTTTCTCGCCGTAGCCTCGCATGAGCTCAAGACGCCCCTCACCGCGATCTACGGCAATGTCGAGATCCTCCACCGCCGCCTTACCGCAGACGAGGAGACCAGCGGGCGCAACCGCCGCTCGCTGCAGGTGGTGCTGCACCAGGTGTTACGGCTGAGCCGCATGGTCGAGATGCTCCTCGACAGCTCGCGCATCCAGAACGGGCTGCTGACGATCGAGATCGCGCCCTTCGACCTGGCTAAGATGACCAGGCGGGTGGTTCTGGAGGTGGAGCCGATGCTGGAGCGCCACCAGATCAACCTGGTCATAGCCGAGGAGGACCTGATCACCCGGGGCGACGAGCTGCGCATGGAGCAGGTGCTCTACAACCTCGTCAACAACGCTATCAAGTACAGCCCGAACGGCGGCACCGTGACGGTGCGCGCCGAGCGCCGCGACGGCGCGGTCACCGTCGCAGTGGCGGACCAGGGGATCGGCATCCCCGAGCACGATCTGCCCCACATCTTCGAGCGCTTTTACCGCGCTGAGAGCGCCGAGGTCAGCCAGATCGCTGGTATGGGCATCGGGCTCTATGTGGTGCAGCAGGTAGTTGTGCTCCACGGGGGCCGCATCGAGGTCTCCAGCGCCAGCTGGGAGGGCAGTACCTTCACGATCACGCTGCCGGCCGAGGCCCTGGCCCCCCCCGCTCTGCAAGAGGAGGCGCTCGGGCAGGCCCAGCCTGCCACCCCCGTCAAGGTTGATCGGGTATAGCGAAATGCTTCTAAGCTAAGACGACCGGAGTGCCACCCCAAGCTTACCAGGAGCAGCGATGACTGAGCCGAGCGTCCCACGGTCCGCTCTAGCCGTGATGGCCCACCCCGACGACGTCGAGTTTATGTGCGGCGGCCTGATCGCCCGCTGGGCCCGCGCCGGGGTGCAGATCCACTACTGCCTGCTCACCGACGGCACAAGCGGCAGCCGCGACCCCGATCTTGCACCCGAGGCCTTAGCCGCCCAGCGCCGCCAGGAGCAGCAGGCGGCGGGGGAGCTCCTGGGTGTGGCCGGGTACTTCTTTCTCGGCCACCCCGACGGGCGCCTCGTGCCGAGTGTGGCGCTGCGTCTGGAGATCGCCCGTGTGATCCGCCAGGTGCGCCCTGAGGCAGTGGTCACCAGCGACCCACGCTTCTTCTACAATAGCTGGTACATTAACCACCCGGACCACCGGGCCGCCGGCGAAGCGACCCTGGCAGCGATCATGCCCCTGGCGAATACGCTGCTCGCGGCGCCGGAGCTGCGCGCCGAGGGCCTGGCGCCCCACGATGTGGGTGAGGTCTACCTTGCGGCGCCGGCCGAGCCGACGCGCTTCGTGCCGCTGGAGCCGGAGGATCTGGAGCGCAAGGTCGCGGCGATGCGCGCCCATACGAGCCAGGTCGCCCAGTTCCCGGACTTCGAGCGGCTACTCCGCCAGATGGCCCACGATACCGCCGCGCAGGCCCGTGGCGCAGGGGTCGTATGCGCGGCGGCCGAGAGCTATGTTCAGATTACCCTGGCGCGGGACGCGGGTTTAGAGACTGGCGCTGCGGGGATCTGAACCGCGCTGGGCACAGGTCGCGGCTGCGGTGATCCATAAGCGGCCGCTGACGATGCGTGAGACGTCGAGCTGGCCCTCGATCAGCTGGGCCTGGGCGCTCTGCACCGGACGCGCAGGTGGGCGACTTCAGCCGCGAGCTCCGTCTCAGGCGTTGGCATGGGCCTACTTGCCCAACTCGCGCTTCCGCGCCTGGCTGAGCGGTGCGGGGCAGAGGCGCGGCAGCTCCTGCAGCACGGCCAGATCGGTGGGTTCACCGTTGGTGTAGACATTGATGTCGGCCATATCGCGCGCCAGATCCTCGTGCAGCGAGATGACCGTGCCGCCATAGGTCATCACCGTAATGCGCATGCTGCCGACCGCACGCTGGAGCGGTGCCTCAACCACGTAGCCCTCGGCCGCCAGCCCTGACTCGATCACAGGTAAGAGCTCACGTGGACATATGTAGCGCTCCATGCTCGGTTTCTCCTTAAAGGTTTATCCTAAGGGCAAGCGGATCCGCACGCTGGTGCTCCCTCCTACCTCACACTGGATAGCGAAGGTTCCCCCACACTGCGCCACGACCTCGTGCACACTCGCCAGTCCGAAACCTGTCCCCGGGATGGCGCCGACGTTGCTCGCACGATAGCCTGCCCGCGTGATATGGGGCAGGTCCGGCGTGGGGATGCCGATACCGTGGTTTTGGACGCTCAGGGTGGCCCAGCTGCCGAGCGCATCCTCCTCGCGGCCGACGGTGACGCGGATCTCGCCGCCGGCCGGGCTATACTTGATCCCATTGATGAGCAGGTTGCCGAGCAGGCGCTCTAGATGGGGCCGCGACCACGGGCCGAGAAGCTCAGGCACCTCGGCACAGACAGTAAGCTGATGGCGGCCGGTGGTCTGCTGGTGGAAGTTCGCCATCAGCCGTGCGATCTTGACCAGATCGATGGGTGATGACGGTGGTTCGTCGAGCGGCGGGCGCGTGGCCGGCGAAGGCGTCAAGGCGCTGATCTGCCGCTCAAGCTGCCCGACCGCTACCTCGGCCAGATCGGCCAGACGCACCACCCGGCTGCGGTCCAGCTCCTCGGCGCCCCTGGCCATGCGCCCGAGCAGCTGGAGGCTAGAGCGGAGCGTGGCGAGTGGGCTGCGGAGGTCGTGGGCTATAAATGCCAGCAGCGGGCCCGCGTCTCCCCCCGGAGTCGCGACGCTACCCGCGCCCGCTGCTGGCTGGAGGCGAGTGAATTGGTCTGCGGTATCAATGGCGAGGGCCGCGTACGGGGCGAGGGCGCCCAGCAGCCCTTCGTCGCAGCGCATGGGCGCCTCGCGGGGCGCAGAGAGCACCACGGCGAGCTGTCCAATGCGCCGGCCACGAGCGATCAGGGGCGCGAGCAGCAGCGCGGCGCCCCCGCCCTCCTCTTGCCCCGTCGTAGCCCAGGGGCCCGGGCTCTGCCCATCGGCGATGGGCTGGCCGGGCGCCCCCGGCCAAGCGAGCAGCGCGGTAAAGGGTTCGTCCCCCTCAACTCCGTTGCGCGCGCTGGGCTGTGGGCGCGGATCGGCGACCGCACACCGCGCGTCGGCCGGTCGATGGGCTGGCGTGAAGTGCACCTGGCAGGCGCCGCCGAACAACGTGGCGACCTGCCGTGCGACCTGGTCAAGCACCGCCGGCAGCTCCAGGCTCTCCGCGAACTGGAGCGCCAGGGCCGCGATCTCGTGCAGCCGCTCATCGCACCCGAGCGCCCCATGCTGGGGGTCAAGCTCAACCGAGGGCGTGGTGGCAATCATCATGGCCTGCCTCCAACGGGGATCCTAATCTGATGGCGACACGGGCGATCTATCTCCCTGGGCGACGAGCCGGCAGAGCGCCGGCACCAACTCCGTCGCCAGCTGCTCGGAGTGGAGCAGCGCGTCCGCCGCATCCCAGCCGCGGATCTGCCAGGTGCAGGCCTCCCCGAGGGTGTCGACAACGAGAATCTGACAGCCGGGGGCGAGGGCGCGGAGCTGCGACAAGCGGCGCAGCTCGCTGCCGGCTTCCAGCCCCACGACCAGGACGACGACGTCTGGTTGCACCGTCCCGATCGCCCCGAGCTCGCCGTTAGCCCAGCCCGCCATGCCCACGATCCGGAGCTTTTGCCGGCTCTGATTCTGGATGGTCACGGCCAGGGCAACCCGAAAGCCCGGGTGATGCGCCACGAGAAAGATGCGTCCCATCGCGACACCCTCGTGAGAACGAGCAGGGATATGTAAGCGTGCGCTCTAGTTACGTGTCCGAGCGTAGCACAACGGCACCCGGAAGTCACTTCGTAAAGGCACGAGATCAGGGCTGCGCCGAGCGACGGCCATGTGTCGCTCGGCGCAGCGAGGTGCAGAGAATCCGCAAGGGCCGATCCGTAGATCTACGAATGCGCGAGGCTACGCGTAGGCAGGCTCGCGGCCGGGTGTTTCAGCCATCGACGGTGATCAGGCCCCGGCGGATGGCATAGCGCACCACATCGGCAATCGTGCGCAGACCGAGCTTGCGCATCAGGGTCGCCCGGTGATGCTCCACGGTACGCGGGCTGATGGCCAGCTGCTCGGCAATCTCGGCGCTGGTCTGCCCCTGGGCCGTCAGCACCAGCACCTCGCGCTCGCGCACGTTCAGGAGCCGGTAGGAGTCGGAGCTCGTCTGGATGGTGGGCTGCACGTAGGCATCGAACATGCGCTCGGAGAGGGTCGGGCTCACATAGCGCCGCCCCTCGACGGCATACCGGATCGCCGTCATCAGCTCGGTGGCCAGGCTCTCCTTGAGCACATAGCCGATCGCCCCCGCCCGCAGCGCCTCGCGCACGTAGCTGTCGTCGCCATGCATCGAGAAGACGACGATACGGGTGCTGGGCGCTATCTCGCACACCTGGCGCAGCACCTCAAGCCCGCTCAGCCCCGGCATGACCATGTCAGTCACCAGGATCTCCGGCTGGATCTGGCGCACCAGGGTGATGGCCTCAGCGCCCGTGGCTGCCTCGCCCACCACCTCGCAGGCGAGCTGTTGCTCCAGCACGGCCCGCAGCCCGGCGCGGATCATCTCGTGATCATCGGCCACCACGATTCGCCAGCAGCTCATGGTGCCTCCTCCGTCGCATCAGCGGGTCGCAAGAGTGGCAGGGCAGCGAACAGGCGTGTGCCGGCCCCGGGCGCGGACTCAATCGTCAGCTCGCCGCCCAGCAGTGCCGCGCGCTCGCGCATTCCGACAAGGCCATTGGAGGCGTAGGCGCGGCGGACCAGCTCGAGGTCGAAACCCTGGCCCATGTCGCTCACCTCTATCATCAGCTGTGCGTTGACCACCCAGACGAGGACGGTCGCGTGCGCCACCCCCGCGTGCCGGGCGACGTTAGTGAGCGCCTCCTGCACGATACGGTACGCGGTCAGCTCGACCAGGGGCGCGAAGCGGCCCTCAATCTCCTGCAACTCCACGTCAAGCCTGATCCCGGTCTGCTCACTATAGCGGGTGAGGTACCACACCAGCGCGGGGTGCAGCCCCAGGTCGTCCAGCATCGACGGGCGCAGGTCCAGGGAGCGCTGGCGCACCTGGACGATCAGGCGGGCGACCTGATGCTGGGCCGCCGCCAGATGCGCGTGCAGGGCATCGGACGGCAGCGTTGGCCCCGGGGTCAGCATCAGGCTCAGCCCGCTCAGGGCCTGGCCGATCTCATCGTGGAGCTCGCGGGCGAGGTGGCGGCGCTCCTCCTCCTGCACCGCGACCAGGCGCTCGGAGAGGTGCTGCAGCCGCTCCTGGCTCACCAGCACCTCGGTATACAGCCGCGCGCGCTCGAGGGCCTGGGCGCACTGCTGGGCCAGGGCGAGCAGGAAGGCCCGCTCCTCAGGGGCGAAGGCGTTGGGCGCCGGGTAGCCGAAGCTCATCACGCCCAGCACGCGGTCAGGGGTCAGCAGGGGCAGGGTGACGTGGGCCTGGTGGCCGAACTGGGCCATCACCGCGCCAGAGCCGGGGAAGCGGGCCTCGGCCTCCTCATAGGAAGTCAGCCAGACCGGCGCCTGGGTTTGGACAGCGGTGATCATCGGCACAGGGGCGCTGCGCGGGATGGCCTGAAACGCCGCGAGCTCCTCCGCGCCACACCCGGCCCAGCCGATAATCTCAAGCTGCTGGCTGTCGGGGTCCAGAAGTGACACCACAGCGCCCGCGGCACCGGTGGCGGCGATGCTATGGCCCGTCAGCATCGCGATCACCGCGTCGCGCGAGAGGGCGCCGGCGAGGTCAGCCGTAAGCGCCTGGAGGCGCGCCATACGCTCGGACGCCTGCTCGGCGGCGAGGCGGGCCGTCTGCTCGGCGGCGAGGGCCGCGCGCGCCTGCGCCTCTGCCGCCTTGCGCGCGCTGATGTCGGTTGTGACAATGACCACGCGCCAATCGGGGAAGTCCACCGGGGCCGTGCTGATACTCGTCCAGATCACCGCGCCCGTCTCGGTGACGATACCGGTCTCGACGTTGGCCAGCGCCTGGCGCGTACGAACCGTGCGGGTGCTGGCGTACTCATCGATGGGCATAGGCGTGCCATCGGGCCGCAGGTAGCAGCGGGCCTGGTGTGACCCGCTGAGCAGGCTGGCCTGGTCGAGCCCGAGGATCTGCTCGAGCGCCGGGTTGACGTACGCGAGGGTGTTGGCGGAGTCGAGGATCGAGATGCCGACCGGGAGGATCGCAAACAGGGTGCCCAGCTTGCGCTCGATATCGCGCAGGGCCTGGTCGGCGCGCAGACGCTCGGTGATATCCCGGCCAAACACCGTCACGCCAGTGATCGCCCCGGCGTCCGTCCGGATCGGGCTGAGGCGATACTCCATCGTGCGCGACTCGGCCATAAAGCGGGTGGGCATTTCAACGCTGAAGCCCTCGCCGGCGAGGGCGCGGTCGTAGTGCGCGCGCCACTCGTCGAGAAACGCCTGGGGCATGTCGACCGCAACCAGGCTCTCGCCCGGGATGGCCTCGCGGCCCATGACGGCGCTGACCTCGCGCTGAAACAGCGCGTTGGCGACGATCAGGCGATACTGGGTGTCCACCGACCAGATCCACCCATCGGTGTTCTCGATCAAGGCGGACAGGTTCTGCTGGCTTGCGCGCAGCGCGTCCTCCGCCTGCTGGCGCTGGGTGATGTCGCGGGCGATGCCCTCAACCGCCAGCGGCCGGCCGGCCTCGTCGCGGACCAGCCAGCTCTGTAGCTCCGCCCAGCCGGTGCTGCCATCCTGGCGCTGCCAGCGCAGGATGCCCGGCTGTGCGAGGGCGGCGAGGTCCGCGGCGAAGCTATCCACGCCGGCGCGGTCGTCGGGGTGGGCCAGCCGGAGGTACAGCTCGGGGTCGTCGTAGAAGGCCTCGCGGGGGTAGCCGGTCAGCCGCTCGACGGCCGGGCTCACATACTCCAACCTGGGGCTCGGCCCGAGCCGGTAGCGGTAGATAACGTCGTGGGCGTGCTCGGCCAGCAGGCGGAAGCGCTCCTCGCTGGCCCGCAGCGCCGCCACGGTGCGCTTGCTCGTGGTGACGTCGGTGACCGTCACCCCGACGCCGGCGACGCTCCCCTCCGGCCCTGGGACGGGGAAGAAGCTCACGAGCCAGTCTCTGGCCGCCCCAGTCCACGGATGCGGCTTGCCCTGTAGCTCCAAATCGTGCACCGCGGCCCCCGTGGCAAGCACCTGCTTGAGGAGGGTCTCGAACTGCGGGGTCAGGCGCCCCAGCACCTCGGCCGGCGTGCGCCCGAGGTGCGCCTCTGGCGGGCGGCCGTTGATCGCGGCGAGGGCCGGGTTGAGCAGGATATAGCGCAGCTCGCCGTCGAGGTAGCCAATCCCATTCGGCGCGCTCATCACCAGGGCATTGAGCCGCGCGTGGGCCTCAGTCGCGGCCTGCTGGGCGGTCTGGGCGGTCTCCTGGAGCCGGGCGTGGATCAGGGCCTCGGCGCCACGCCGGGCCAGGCCCTCGGCCAGGGCCAGATCGTCGGCGTCATAGCGCCGCGTGCCGGCGGTGATCCCCAGCTGCAGCACCCCGAGGATGCGGTCCTGGGCGGCGAGCGGGATGAACAGCGCGGAGCGCAGGGCGGGCGGCCCAGGCTCGTGCCCCCGCTCCAGCGGGATGTCGGCGAGGAGTCGGGCGGTGCCGCTGCGCAGCACCGCCGCCACCAGGTTGGGCTCGCCCGCCAGTGCGACCGACGCCGACAGGTCCATTAGCGGCACGGGCGCGGCCGGGTCGCCAGCATAGGCGGCGACCGGGCGCGCCTGGTCATCATCGTCGCGCAGGTAAATGGCGCAGGTGTCGGCCAGGTCGGGCAGCGGCAGCCGGGCGAGCGCCTGGAGCGTGGCGGCGACATTGAGATCAGGGCAGAGGGTCTGGGTGATCGTGGCGTGCAGGATCTGGGCGGCCGCCCGCCGCTTCTCCGCAGTGATGTCTTGGAAGATGCCGATGCCCCGCACCGGCCGGCCCGCGCTATCTTGCTGCACGAGGCCGCGGAAGTCGATCCAGTGCAGCTGCCCCGCGGGCCCAAACGTCCGCAGCTGGAACTGATACGCGCCACCTTCCGTGAGCGCGGCCACGACCGTCCGCGCGAGGGCCGGCCGATCCGGAGGGTAGACCGCGGCGATCATCTCGTCGATCGTACAGCTCAGCTGCCCCGGCGGCAGGCTGATGGGGAGCGTCTCCTGCGCGATGTAGGTGAACGTGCCGGCGGCCACATCCCACTCCCACGCGCTGGACTTGGCGGCCTCGAGG
>JAAXUL010000680.1 GCA_013336035.1 Chloroflexales bacterium | reverse complement strand
CCAGGTTCGTGGCGTGACGCTCTGCGTCCCGAAGAGACCCACCCAGCGGGCTGCTTTGATGCGCACGACGCCCGTGAAGGCCGCAATCTGCGCGACCTGGAAGGCCGCGCGCTCCTCCGCGGTGAAGCGCTCGTCGGTGCTGGTGTCGGCGACCGCGATCGTCTCGCCGCGGCGGTAGGCCTCGAGGAGCGTTGCCCCAAAGCTGGCAAGCGGGCTACGGCCAAGCATGGGGGTGATACCATGCACATACCCTGGCCGAAGGATAAACTCATCGCCGTCGATGTCGGCATAGGTGACACCATTGACCCCGAGATACTCGCCCAGGAGGCGGCAGGCGGTGGCCTGGATCGCCAGTGGGTCGGCCAGCGAGCGCAGCGTATCGTTGAGCTGCATCAGGAATGCCTGCCGTACCTCGCTCGCCCGCAATGCTTCCTCGGCCCGCTTGTGCGCGGTAATATCGGTGGCGACCAGGCCGAGCGCGCTGGGCGCACCCAGCGCATCGACGATCGGAAAGAGTACCGCCAGCTGGGTGTGCTGCTCGCCTCCGATCAGGATGGACTCCTCGACCTCGAGCGGCTGGCTGGTGCGGAGCACCTGCTGGTCATTCGCGCGCATCGCGGCGGCAATCGCCGGCGGGAAGAGGTCATCCACCGTCTGGTTCAGGAGCGACGCCGGCTCGCGCCCGAGCGCGGTCGCCAGTTGCTGGTTGACCAGCAGGAAGCGCCCGGCCAGATCTTTGACGGCAATGATCGCCGGCGCGTGGTTCACCAGGCTCTGGAGCAAGGCCTGATGATGGTGCAGCTGCGCTTCCAGCTGCTGGCGTTCGGTGACATCGAGGGCGGCACAGAGCACGCCGCATGGTGCTCCCGCCGCATCGCGGATCGGCTCGATGGTCAGGTCATAGAGCCGTTCGTCCCCCGCGCGGGTGATACGGACCTCGGTATGCATGCCCACGCCCCGCTCCAGTACGGTGCGCTTGAGCGCGGCCAGGGATGTGGCGCTCGCCGTCGGCAGCAGATCGGCGTCAGTCTTGCCGAGGACCTCCTCGGTGAGGAAACCGAGCTGGGGGTTCGTGATCCAGGTGTAGCGCAGGTCCGCATCCTGAGCAAAGAAGGTGATGGGCAGGTGGCGCAGGATCAGGTCGAGCCGCTCGGCGTTGGCGTGCAGCGTGGCCGCGCGGTCGGTGACATCGTAGGCGCTGACGAGCACGGTCGCCACCGTCCCGTTGGGGGCGGTCTCCGGTATGAGCCGCGCGTCATAGTGACGCGGGCCGGCGGCGCTGGGGACCGCGAAGCTGATCTGGGCTGGCTGCCCGGTGGCAAAGACCGCGGTCAAGGTGGCCGCCCAGCGCTCGACGAGGTCGGCGGGCAGGCCCAGCGCATGGATGGGTTCGCCGAGGACAGCGGCCGCCGGCCGAGCGGTGAGCTGCTCGACGGCGGGGCTGACGTAGATGGCTCGGAGCTGACGGTCTATGCGAAGGACGAGCAGGGGAAGTTGGGTGAGGGCTACGAGTTGGGCTTCGAGAGCGGCGATCTGTGCGCGGAGGACCGTGGACTCGTCACAGCCCGGATCGCGATCTGCGGCAACAGGTGCAGACATCAGGCACTCCTCCCAGACAATACAGGGGCATAGGTGGAGCATCGTATGGACGCGGACCTGCGGCGAGGAGCACGTTGGGATAAACGGGGAAGCTTTTGCAGCCGTGCTGATGCCACGCATGGGAGCGTGTGGCGCAGCGCGAGTACAGCTCGTCGATCGCACGCTACATCTCGGGTCAACGAGGCGCGAGCGCGCCTGCGCTCGGCCCTGGCCTGCTTACCTACGCCCTCGCTGCCATACCATACCGGCGCCGATGTCGCTCTCCTGCTGCCCCTGCTGGGATGTGGCAACAATTACAGCACGGCGATGGTGCCTCAGCGTTGCCCGGCAACCTGAATAGCCCTCTCGTGCTCAGCCATGGCGGGCCCCTTCATAGCAGGCAATACCTGTAGGGCGAGCTGGCGCTTTGCGGGGAGTTGGTAATCGATATACAAGCGGGAGGATAGGAGGCTATTGTACGCCTGATGGGGGGGCCTGTCTAGACGAACCCGGCGCGCTACATATGGTGTGCCTGCTGCTTCCCGCGGGATAGCCGCCAGGGAACTTTCGTGCGGCCCGGCCGCCCCGCGCTCCAGGGCCGTGACCAGCTCCTCGACCCGCACCTCATGAGGAGCTGAGCGATATCCCCCACTTGGCTATTAGCCATCTTCGCCACCTGGCCGATCATACCGCGCCGCTTCTTCCATACAATGGGGCAAACGACGAGACTACCCGCGCCGGTGCGACGTCACATCGGCTGCGAGTCAGCAACCGAAGAGGCGCTGACGAGAGGTGCTAAACGGAGGGTCAGCATGAGAGAGCGAGACGAGCGTGGCGAAGCCCCACTAGTGAGGGTCCTTGGCCGGCGCGGCTCGGCGCCGTGCTATGCCGTCCGCGATTTTCTCTACCGCAGCGATGTGCCCTTCGAGTGGGTCGAGCTGCACGGCGACGAGGAGGCGCACACGCTGGCGGGCGTGGCGCATCTCCATGACCCGCGGCTGCCGGTCTGCCTCTTCCCCGACGGCACGCGCATGGAGTGCCCGAGCATCCGGCAGATCACCGAGAAGCTCGGCTGGTTCCGCAGCCCCTCACGTACCGAGTACGATCTGGCGATCTACGGGGCGGGCCCGGCCGGGCTGAGCGCCGCCGTCTACGGCGCCTCCGACGGCCTCAAGACCGTGATCGTGGAGCGCTACGCCCTCGGCGGCCAGGCCGGCAGCACCTCGAAGATCGAGAACTACCTCGGCTTCCCGGCTGGCATTAGCGGGTCGGAGCTGGCAGAGCGGGCGCGGGAGCAGGCCGACAAGTTCGGCGTGGAGATCCTGCTCGCGCGCGAGGGGGTGCGAGCCGAGTGCGCGCCCGGCCAGATCGCCGGCCACCTCGCTGACGGCACGAAGCTCGTGGCGCGCACCACGATCTGTGCGACCGGGGTGACGTACCGCCGGCTCGGCCTGCCCAACGAGGAGCGCATCCTGGGCGCTGGGCTGTTCTATGGCGCCGGCGCGAGCGAGGCGCCCCTCACCAGGGGCGAGCACGTCCACGTGGTGGGTGGCGGCAACTCAGCGGGCCAGGCGACGATGCACTTCGCGCCATGCGCCAACAAGGTGACCATGATCGTGCGCGACGAGTCGCTGTCCAGCACCGTCTCACAGTACCTGATCGACAGGATCTACGCCACGCCGAACGTCGAGGTGCTGACGCGCACCGAGGTGATCGGGCTGGAGGGCGACGACTGCCTCCAGGAGATCACCCTGGTGGACCGCCGGACGGGCGAGGAGCGCAAGGCCAGGTCCCACTGGCTCTTCGTCTGCATCGGCGGTGTGCCGCAGACCGAGTGGGCCGTTGAGGTGGGCATGCAGCGCGACTCGGGAGGCTACCTTGTCACAGGCCCCGACCTGCTGCGCGACAGGCAACGCCCGCCAGGTTGGCCGCTTGAGCGCGACCCCTACTACCTTGAGACGAACATCCCCGGCCTGTTCGCGGCCGGCGACGTGCGACACGTCTCGGTGAAGCGCTGCGACTCGGCCGTGGGAGAGGGCGCGATGGCGGTGGCCTTTGTGCATCGCTACCTGGCCGACGCTGAACGCAGCGTATCTCGATAAAGATCGTGCTTTCGGCTATTTCTACACGCTCTCGCAAGTGCGCTAAGGCATCAGCAAAGGATCACCGGATGCCGCAGCACCGGAGATGCGGAAGAGCCAGATCGGTGTGGCTACGCCTATGTATGGTCCGCCCCAGAAAAGCGTGTCGTGGAGGGAGTAGGGCTCCAGCGGCTCCCAGTCCTCCAGCGGCTCGACGAAGACCTCCTCGCGGTAGGCCGGCAGCTGCTCCAGCTCCACCGACGGCGCCTTGAGGTGGATGCCGTCGGGCAGGGCGCGCTCGACCAGCGTGATCGGGACAATGCGTTCTCTGTGAGCAGCCAGCCCTTGCGCACCACCAGGTGGGTGACGCGGCGGGCGTGAGGGTCGACGATGACCTTGTCGAGCGTGCCGTAGCGGCCGTTGGTGGCGCAGATGGGCGCGCCGATCCGCAGCGGCGGGGCGGGCAGCTCCGGCGCCTCCTGCAGCTCGTCGGCAAAGCCGATCACGCCGCGCAGCCGCCGTGCGAGCTTGCGCGCGGCCTCCACCATATCGGCGGCGGCCGCACCCAAGAAGTTCACGACGCCGCCATGCACTTCCGCGCGCAGCCCGGCGTCGCGGGTCTGAGGGTCGGTCTCCAGGCTGCGCTGCAGCATGGCGGTGAGCTGCCGGTCGCTGGCGGGCGCCTGGTAGGGCGGCAGCTGCTCCAGCTCCTCCGCGCTCAGCTTGAGCCAGATCCCGTAGTCCAGCACTGTCGTCGGGGTCGATGACAACATACTTGAGCCGGCCCGCCACGCCATCGCGACACTGTACTATTGCTCCGATCTTCAGCTCCATCGTCAGCCTCCGCTTGCAGATTGAGCGCAACGGTAAGCCGCGCGCATCGCGGGCTGCACAGCTGCTCCGAACCTTGCCCAGGCGTGCTACGCTGCTCTGGCCTCGTCCACATGCCTGACGAGGGCCTGCCGCAGCACCGACTCCGGCTGGGTGCCGAAGAGTCGCTCCTTCACCTCGCCGCCCTTGAAGACGAAGAGGGCGGGGATGCTGGTGATGGCGTAGCGCTGCGCGATCACCGGGTTCTCGTCAACATTCAGCTTGGCGACCCTGGCCCGTCCGGCGAACTCGACGCCCAGGCGCTCCACCACCGGCGCGATCACGCGGCAGGGGCCGCACCAGGGCGCCCAGAAGTCGACCAGCACCGGCAGCTCGCCGCGGATCGCCTGGTCGAAGGTGGCGTCGGTGAGCACGATCGGGGCGCCGGCGGCGGGCGCACCCTGC
>JAAXUL010000090.1 GCA_013336035.1 Chloroflexales bacterium | reverse complement strand
CCGAGGTGCCCCCTCGGGCGGCGCCGCTGTGTTCACCTGTGTCGAAATCGTCACAAGAAAGCGTGACAGAGGGCCGCTCAGGAGGCTATACTTCTAGCTGCGATTTTGAGCACCTTCGCGGGGGCCGATCCGACGACCTGCGCGTCGGCCTGTTCGAGGGTTCTTCCCTTGCCGCGAGTGCGGAGCATCAGCTGTACCTCGGTGTCGGCGCTGGTTATTTGGGCACAACATTTAGCATTATGGATGACCGATGCCTACACCACTACGCAAGGGCGCGACCCGGCTCATCGTACGGCTCCACGCGCTGCGAGAGGCGCTGCGCGACGGCCCGGTCGATCTAGCCGATCTCACTGCTCGCCTCGGGGCTGCCTACGCCTCCGCTTCGAGCGCGCGGCGGATGATTGACCGCGACCTGACGCACCTGGCAGCCCTGGACATCATTGTCGAGCGGCAGGTCAATCCACTACGCTACACGCTCCGCGGCGGCCTGCCAACCTACCGACCGCCTGAGCTGCGAACGCTGGCCATGATCCGCGACACCTTCGACACGCGCCACCCTCAGGCCGCCCAGGTCGCCGCGCTGCTTGACCGGCTCACCGCCGAGCTGACGCCGGCTGAGCGCCGCGACTATGAGCGCCGGACCGCGCGCCGCGCGCCGGTGCGCCCGGCGATCGACTACGCGCCTTACGCCGAGCTCATCGAGGCCCTGGAGCGGGCGATCGCCGTGGGCCAGCCCGTCAGCTTCCGCTACCAGTCCAGCAGCGGGCGTGAGCGGGCTCACCCTCGCGTAGAGCTCTACGAGATCGAGTTCTACGAGCGCCACTTCTACCTGGTGGGCTACACCGACCTCAGCCGCCAGATCCTCGACTTCCGCATCGACCGCATCAGCGAGCTCAGGGGGCTCGACCAGCGCCGGCCGCCGGGCACCGAGCGTCCGCGCCCGCTGGTCGCCTTCCGCTACAGGCTGGCCGCCGCCCTGGCCCAGGGCGAGATCAGCCAGCGCTTCGAGGAGCAGCGCGTGGTCGAGCGCCTGGAGAATGGCGACGTGATCATCGAGGCCCGGGGGCGCAGCGACTTCTTCATCATCCAGACCCTGCTGCGCTACCGCGCCAACGCCGAGCTGCTCTGGCCGCCCGAGCTGCGGGCCCGTATGGCCGAGGAGGTGCGGGGGCTGGCGGGGATGTACGAGGGCTGAGGGGCGGCGTGCTACAATCAAGTAAGGGACCTGAGCTGCGCCGCACGAGAGAGGGGCCATGATGCGCTTCACCATTGAGACCGAGCAAGAGGCAGACGCGCGCTGGATCGCCGAGATCCTGGAGCTCTCCGGCGTGCTCGCCTACGGGGCCACGCGCGAGGAGGCCATCGCCCGGGCGCAGGCCCTGGCCCTGCGCGTGATCGCCGAGCGTCTGGAGCACGATGAGGAGCCTGCCCAGCTACTGAACATTGCATTCGAGGCGGCCGCAGCATGAGCCAGTGGCCAGCGACGAAGGCCCGCCGCGTCCTGGCGGCGCTGCTGCGAATCGGCTGGCGCATCAAGCGAACAGCAGGCTCGCACCGCACGCTGGAGCGCGACGGCTGGGATGACTTCGTCTTCGCCTTCCACGACGATGAGGAGCTCGGCCCGCGCATGCTAGCCCGTATCGCGAAGCGGACGGGCCTGACGCCCGAGAATCTGTAGTGTGCTATACTGCCCCGACCCACCGCAGCATCCGCCTGGCGGATTGAAACAATGCCTTACGCTTGCTAGTAGCAACGATCCCTTTGAGGGATTGAGACGGCGCCGGTCAAGATTGACCGGCGCCGTCTTCGTCATGGTTATTTCCCCCCATTGACTTCTTGAGGGAGTATGTTACGCTACTGGCAAGATTTAGGTCAATGCATTACGATTGCTATACAGGAGAGGGTATGTGGAGTTCGTTGGACAGTGCACTTGCGCACTTACAGCACATAGGGTGGTTGGCCGCGCGGCTGGCTCGTACTTGTGAAGCGGCGCAAGCCGAGCTTCAGAGCCTGATGACAGTAGCACCTGAGGAAGTCGAAAGGCACGCCCCCAAGCTGGTCGCTCAACTCAAGCAGCAGTTGCGTCAGCTGCTTCATGAACTATAGCCACAGGAGGGAGCACGCTATGACCTGGCTCGACGATTTGAAGCCCGAGCAACGCACTGAGCTAGAAAAAGCCCGTCAATTTCTACAGCTCTTGGGGCAGCCCGAGCGAGATGTAGTTATGCTGGCGGTTCAGGGTCATAGCGATCAGATTATAGCATCGCAGCGTTACATCAGTGAGCACACGGTTCGTCGGCATATCGAGAACATTCAGAACAAGACCATCGATGTCTACGGTCGGAAGCTGAAATTTCGCCAGCAGCTTGTCCCCAAGGTCGCACCGTACCTGTTCCTGTACTCCTCATAGTTTGCGGGTTTGCTCGATCATTTCTTTTTGCCGGACTCAATGAGTCCCGAGCGGTGTGCTACAGTGGCAGTGGATGCGGGGAACGGATCGGAAGTCGTTTAGAGCAATAGACCTGTACGCGGGCGCATTTGTGACGGGCGCCTCTACTACACTGACAGCAGCGAGGGGCACTATGCAGATTACCACGCTCCCGGTCTACTCGAAGCTGGCCGACCCGGCGGAGGTGCCCGCCGAGCTTGCACAGCGCCTCCCGGCGGACTGGCAGCTCTCGCAGCACCAGCTGGAGACGTACCGCGCGCTCACGAGCGCGGATGTGGATGGAGTAGCCCCTACTCTATAGAAGGATTGCTTATGTCGACGATGCAACCCCAGGGCGATAGTGATATGTTGGCGATGCTCGATATGGTAATTGGCCGGAGCGAGTCGGCTCTATTGGCAGATTTTCTGGGACAAGTAGCAAACAAGCATCTGATCACGCTTAAAAGCGGAGATTACCTTCAGTATGGTAATAAAGATGGGCAGAGTCTCTACGCACACATCCTTGATGGAATTCTTATACTTGAACAGCTGTGTCGCATGTTTCAGGTACCTGATATCGAGATACGGGTACTCTTCACCGCTTACACTGTCCATGACATCAACAAGCTCTTACGGCAAAGCCAGGGCATGAACAAAGATGCGACCCCGGCAAATATTACCACGCAGATCATCCGCTTCGGCCTTGATACATTCTTTCCACAGTATGAAGCTTATATCGAGGACATCACCACCCTGGCTCGTGGGCATGGCGGCCATAGCCCAGTGCATGGTGAGGCGTTAATCGTACGCAATACAACCCGCTATGGATTGGGGAGGGAGCGGGTGCTGAAGTTGCTACCCTTGATCAAGGCAGTAGATGTACTTGATCTCTCCCACACGTTGGATGAGCAAGCCCATAAGGCATCCTTTCTCTCAAACCTCAATACCTTTGCACTTGATCGGGAGGCACAGTACACCCTTTTCAGCCACCGCCTTGATGAGTCACGCGGGGCGCTCACCAATATCCTGCACAATGCAATCAGCGACGAGTTGCGCACACGCTACGATCTGCTGCCGCTTCTACTCTACCCCGATGGGGTCGCCTATCTGGTGCGCCGTGGTCAGGAGCCCCAGATTAGCAGCGCTGATGTGCAGCGTATGGCGGTACGAGCGGCAGGTGAGCTTGCGAATCTAACTGGTGGTAAGTTCGAGGAGTTTATTGAGGTTCGACCTCTTGGCATTAAGGTGGACGCGAAATGCCTAACTTTAGGGCGACCATTTGATGCTATCTGGGACGCAATCTATACGATTGTGCAGCGGCGTAGCTTCAAGCACGAGGAGTTAGCACAGAAGGCTCGCTCACGATCTAGCGCAAGCTTCGCAAAGATTGCCGCGCAATTCCCACAGGCCGTCTCTCGCGTCGAAGTGCTGTTGGCTGCCAATCCTATCGCCGAGACTGACGCGCAACTCCGCATTGGTGAGCTTATTCGCAGCTACTTCATCTTCCTTGGCGATCACTTTGCTAAAGCTATTCCTCAGCCCTGGGAGCGCATCTACAATCTGCTGGAGGTACCAATTGAGCAGCGCGAGGTCTTGGCCTTTTTTGATGCTCGCTTAGATCGTGCCTATGTCTTGGCCCGCGACCTATCGCTCAGCGAAGAGGTGATTTGTAGGCGCTTGCTGGCGGATGGGCGGCCACTTCTTTCTGATCAGCTCAGTGATGACCCACGTATACCGATGTTTACCAGCTATCTGGAGCATCATGCACTGTTTGGCGCACAGGGGCGCCTGACAGCAGTATCTGGCGGCCCGCAGCAGTATGCCAAACACCAGCATAAGCAGTGTGTACAGTGCAGCGAAGACCTCCCGACGACACCGTGGATGTCTGCCGATGTGCGATCAGATATTTCTGTACAAACCTTCTCGAACCGACTGCGCGGTGGCCCCGGCGAGCCGAAGAAGAATATCTGCGTATTGTGCCAGACTCAGTATTTGATCGAGCGATTGAGCTACGAGGAGATCCGTGGTGAACATACCGTCTATCTGCACCTCTACCCTTATGCCTTCTTCACGCGGCCATTTGTGCAGGGCTTGCAGAAGGTATTGAAGGAGCTGAAGCGTGAAGACGGTCGCGCTCTCTGGCTCGATGGCGATCGCGCCATGCATCGCTATACGACAGAGCAGCGCGTCACTGCACCGATGCTGACGCGAACCAAAGCCGGGAAGCCTCACAGCTTCGGCATCTACATACCGAGCTATGCCGAAGCGTTGATCGGAAACCTGCTGATCTTCCCGCTCAACCCGGCAGGCAGCACCGATACCGAGCGCTTTCTGTTCGCGCTGGAATACGCCCTCATCCTCCAGCGCTACTTTAGCTGCCGTGTAGTGTTGAGCAGCAGCCCGATAGTTCCCTTTAGCCAGGAGTATGTTGGTGATCTCACCACGGACATGACGCCGCTCTCGTGTCGCGGTCTTATTGACTCCACAAGCTATCGCCAGTTTCCCGCTTCAGGCCAGGCTGATCTGAAGTTACTCTGGGAACAGATGCAGCATCTCTATACGATAAAGCGCCGAACCAGCGGTGGTAAGGAGGATTCACTGCCAGAGCTGGTTGAGGCGCTCGCCTTCCACCCGCTGGGCATCTTCTATACCACGGAGAAATGGATCGAGGGACGTGCCCGCGACGCCCGGAATGCCGAGTGGGCGCTGATCGCCCTCTCGCATGAGGTATTTGGGGCAGTTGAGCGTCTGGCACATAGCAAAGGAGCAGGCTTTATGGAGCAACTCAGTACCCACATGCGCCACTTGGCGCAAATTGCCTGGAAGCATCGCCTGATCGGACGAACCCTGGCAAAAAGTTCGCTGATGACGGCGATGGACGAGGTGCTGCAAAAGATCACACAGCGCAGCAAAGCAATTGAGTCGGATATGGACGCGCTGAAAGCAGCAACGGTCGAAGACATCTTCGCGTATCTGGAGCGCGTTGCTGATGAGCGCTATAGGCCGGGCCGAACCAAGTGGGAGGCGATCAAAGAATTTGTCGATGTCTTCTACTCTGGGATCTATGCAGGGGTCTATGGTAACAATCCAGCACGGATTCTGAGCGATGAGAAACTGCTCCGCTCGACCTACATGTTCTACATGCGCGAGCAGATTCCGCGCAAGGTAGCCGAGGCCGCCGACAAAGGCGAACCGATCGAACTCCCTGAGACGCCTGACGCCTCCGACCCAAGCAACGTATAAGAGCTACCTGAAAGGAATACCCACATGAACGTCCTCAGCCAGTACGCACAGCACATGCTAGAGAGCTACAGCAACAGCCCACGCGGTAAGTACGTCAGCCTCTTTATTGTGCGTCGGGTCGAGTCAGAGGCGATCTTTCGCACTGAGGGCAGCGGCGAGCCGTTAAATAAGGAATTTGTCCACGCGGGCGGCGATGCTAGCAGCCCGGTGATACAGCGGGTGGTGATTAGCAAGCGGAAGCAGACTGCGGTTGAGCGTCGGACTGGGCGTGAGCTACTACGCCGGCTTAACCTGCTGTTTGCCACAAAAGAAGGCGTCTGCTCGCTCAACGCGAACCAGCCCTGTGAAAAGTGTATCGACTGTATGGTCTATGGCTATGCGGCGGGTGGCGGCGGCGCGCAGCGATCTCGGGTGATTACCGACGATGCCTTCAGCCTGCACCCAGCCCCGCTGATTACCGATAAGAAGATGTTTAATGCGCCGTTCGACAATAGCTCGCCTTGGCTGCCTGAGAAAGAGGGCAGTGACAAAGGTAAACGCATGACTGGCCTGGGCGCAGATGAGTATGTGCGCCCGGAGGCGCTGTTTCTTGACATTGAGACGATGCGCGATCTTACGCCCGGAGAGCTACAGTATGCTCTGGGCAATGTGCTGCGCTCAAGCCGCTATGGTGCGATTGCCTCACGCATTGGCAAGGTGCGCAATTCGCTAGTCGGTATCGCTTTCAGCGACTGTGAGCTGTTTAGCAACCTAGAGCTGACGCAGCACAGCTATGATCTGCTACGAGGCGGGTCCGCTGATCTCGACTTCCCGCTAAGCGATACGGCTGCCGTGCAGGCTGTGCGCGAGTCGATCCAGGCGTTACGCCGCCGTGTGATGGGCCAGGTGACAATGCTCGATGCCGACACCACACATGCGCTGGTAGCTGAGCTCAGCGATCTCTACGCCAACGAAGATGCGCTGCGCAGTGGCTTGCGTGAGACAACTCGCGGGTATGGCCGTGGCCTCCCAGACAACGCATAGGGGGCTGCCATGCCACATATCTACCACTGCGACCTGACGCTGCTGGAAAACACCTTCTTCAGCAGCCGTGAGGTTAGCAACTTCTACCAGACCGAACCGTTCATCGGCAACTATGCGCTGGCCTATGCCCTCCAGCTCTGTCAGTCGCCGTACTTTAACGACGGCAGTATTCGATACAAGACCGACCTTGGCGCCCTAAACGCACGTGGCATCTATGTCACGCCTGGGGCAATCGTGGGCGAGCCACGCTTTGTGGTGGGCTGGTTTAACGCACAACCCGATAGCTACTGGTACGCGATGGGCAATAACGTGCTGGTCACAAGGCCTGATGGCGCGTGGGCGGAAAAACGTACCGCAGCCTGGTTCATCGTGGAACGTGAAGGTGAGGGCGGGCGCAAGGTGCGCGTAGAGAACCGCCCACAGGTTGGAAGAATCCGCATGCTCGGTATCGGCACCCGTGCGGCATGTCACGTGATTAGCAACGAGGAGCTACGCCTGCCGAGCTACATTCGGCTGGGCAAGTTCATGAGCAAAGTGCGAGTGGCGGTAGAGCACCACTATGTGGCTGAGGCTGAGCGTGGAGAGGGCAGCTATGAGTTGCTCAATATTGCCGATGTCCCGCAAGAGTCGCGCCTGCTGGCCTTCGATCTGCTCAACGTGCCGCCCGCGCCTCTTGCCCGTAATGCCCGCATTATTGGGCGCGGCTACAAGCTTGCGCACAATATCTTCTTACCGGCTGATATGCACTTTGCCGTGGAGCATTTGCCATGACGATCCGACTCAGCGCTCACTTTGAGAAGCTAGCCCCGGCGGGCGCATTTACGCCACTGCCGGACACGCAGTTGCTCTATCATCAGCTTCGCACGGCAACCGCCCTTGAAGATGCTGCTCTGGTCGTGAATAGCTACAACACCGGCACCGGGAAGACCCGAGCAAGTCTGCTGCATCTCCTCACTCTTCAAGGGCAGCGTAAGAATGTGCTGTTCATCGCGCCGACGAATGCCCTGATCCGCCAGCACGTCGATGACATTCGCGCCTTTGTGACCCAGCACCAGCTACGCTTCCGTGTGATCGAAGTGAATGCTGAGATCGTGCGTAGCCTCGGCATTGACATGGCCATCCCTGATCGCAACGGCGAGAAATTCTACCGGCTACTACAGAACCCGCTGGAGTTCTACCGGCAGCTTGGCATCCCAGCCGATGATCAGCGCAACCTGCCCTTTGTCATCGTCGTCAACCCGGATATCTTTCATTACATGCTGTTTTTTCGCTATGGGAATCACGACCAACGCAATCTCTTCATTGCGGCGCTACAAACCTTCTGGTATGTGGTAATCGATGAGTTCCATTACTACGACGAAAAGCAACTGGTCTCGTTCCTCTGCTTCCTGATCTTCTGGCAGGAGTTGGGCTACTTCGACCAGGGGCGAAAGGTGTGCTTGCTTTCAGCGACACCGAATGGGCAGATCGAGACTTACCTAACGACCTTGCTTGGTAGTCGCTGGCAGCATGTAAGCCCTGACAATGAACCCGAGGAGAGTGCTACATATCGGACAATCCAGACCTTATCTGAGCTTGATCTCGACGTTACCAGTGCCACACTTGACGAGTGGCTCAGCCAACATTACATCAGTCTGGAACAATGGCTGTGCGACGAGCAGGATGGGGCGGTTATCAGCAATAGCCTGGATCGAATCAACGAGGCGCATGATCGTCTCAAAGGGCTGGATACCTGCCGCATCACCGGACCAGAGCCGACTGAGCAACGGGTGCAGGCACTGAGCCATCGCCTGCTACTTGCAACGCCGGTGGTTGACATTGGCTACAACTTTGATCGTCAGAAGATCCGCCAGAACATTGATTTCGTTATCTGCGAAGGGCGCTTTCGCGACGATGTGATCCAGCGCATCGGGAGGGCCGGGCGCGTGCTGGGAAAGAACGAGCAGCATCACCTCAGCCGCGCGGTAGCTCTGGTAAGCCAGGATGTCGCTCAAGCATTTCAGGCATATAACGGGCAGACGCTTACCCGACGCCAATTCCGCGATCTCCTCAATACCCTTGATACGCTGCCGCCAAAGCATGCGCTAGAGACGTATATGCAGGTTCACGGCCTAGCTGAGGCCTTCTATCCTGTCTACAAATTCAGCCAGATACTTAGACCTGATGAGCAAGAGGCTGAAATTGAGCGCCTGGTGGAGCGCTTTCGTACCACCCTTGCGCCAAATAGCCGGCAGGGGATCAAAAGTCTGCGCGCATTTGCTGCGGCCTTTGATGCCCGTGAGAAATGGGTGCGCGCTAAGGAGTCTGAAAAATGGGATAAGAGTGGCTGGCATAGCAAGACACTGCTTACCAACCTTACGAATTACCTCTCCCAGATAAAATCATCGAAGGGGGTATACATTACTGTTACTACTGATGATGCTCGCCAATACCTTCAGGCAGTCATCAATGACTCTACCCGTCGAATCAGTCTCAACCAGTTCATTCATGGTCAATATTACCTGATGAGATCGCTCTTCGCATTCCGCGACTCGTTCAATGGTCCAACTGCGGTGCTCTACGATCCTGATCGGCTGTTTTCGAGTCAGATTTTCAACTCGTACGATGTCTTGCATATGATCAGGAACTATCACCTCCGCGTTTTTGAGGATCGCAAGGATTTTTCTCAATGCGGCGAAACCAATCTGAAAGGTGACTACTACATACAACTTCAACGCCGCCGAGTGCCGCGGCTGAATATCGAGCTTACCTTGGACATCGAGAATGCCCAAGTAGGTGCCAGTAATCAGGAATTTTTTGAGCTCCTCTACTGTCGTCGCCCCGTGGCTCTGTGTGGATTGAAGCTAGCGGTTAGGGAGAAAGGTGGCGACAATGTGCATTTGCCTCCTACGCTGCGAGAAGCGATTCAAAAACAATACCTGACATTGTTGATCGTACCCGAACGTGATAGCGGTGCGCTCATTGCTACAACACGTAACATGCCGATTATCAGCTATCCACTCGAAGTGACCTTTACCGATGCGAGCAGCGCAAACTTCAGGGCTGTTCTCGGCTCTGCTGCGTGGCATGCTGACGCACTTCTACGTGGCCATTTTCGGATGCGTGAGCGACGCGAGGAGTGCGACGCAATCATCCTTTAGGAGGCCCGCCGATGAGCGACTTCCCCGACCTCTACGCCTTCGTGGTGCAGCTGCGCCCGCTGGGCGGGCCGCCGCCCAGGCCGCAGGGCCACGGCGCCCAGGCGCTCTTCCTCGACCTGCTGCGCCAGGCCGCGCCCGAGGTGGCCGCCGCGCTGCACGCCGACGCGCAGAGCAAGGCCTACACGGTGGGCATCCTGCCCGGCCGCCACCGCGACCTGATCGAGCTGCGGGCCTCGCTGCTGCACAGCGGCCTGTTCCAGCCCTTTGTGCAGGCAATGCTGCGCCAGATGCCCGGCGGCGAGCTGCGCCTGGGCCAGTCCCGCCTGGCCCTCGGCGATGTGATCGGCACCCCCGCGCCGAAGGGCCACGCCTGGGCCGGCTACAGCAGCTTCGCCGACCTCGCCGCCCGCGCCGAGCCGTGCCACACCGTCGCCCTCGAGTTCGCCAGCGCCACCGCCGTCGGCCAGGGCAGCCGCCCCGACGGGCGCCAGCGCCTGGGCATCCTGCCCGCGCCCGAGGCGATCTTCCCCAGCCTGGCCCGGCGCTGGAACGCCCTGGCCCCGCCCGACCTGGCCCTCGACAGCGCGCTGGTGGAGGCCGCCAGCCTCGACGCGATGGTCACGCGCCACCGCATCGAGTCCGCCGACATCAGCCTGGGCAAGGGGCCGCAGAAAGGATTCATAGGAGTGGTCGCCTATGAGCTGCCGCTTGACCAGGAGCAGGCCCGCCTGCTCGCCCTGCTCGCCGACGCGGCGCTCTTCCTCGGCGTCGGGATGAAGACCGCGCGCGGGATGGGGCTGTGCCGAAGGATGAAAGATGAAAGATGAAGGATGAAGCGGATCGGGGGCAGCCACAGCCGTTGCGCGAGCGGACGAAGGCCTATGCACTACGGGTGATCAAGCTGTATGGGGCGTTACCGAAAACGGCGGAAGCGCAAGTGATTGGGAAGCAATTGCTGCGCTCTGGGACATCGGTTGGGGCGAATTACCGGGAGGGTTTTCGTGCCCGCAGCAATGCGGAGATGGCAGCAAAGCTCAGCATTTGCATCCAGGAACTCGACGAGACGGCCTACTGGATCGAGCTAGTGATCGAGGCAGGTCTTATGACGGATACCCTGCTCACGCCGCTGCTGAGCGAGACCAACGAGCTGATCGCCATCTTCACCAGCTCGGTGCGCAAGCTGCGAGCGAAGGGCGAGCGAGGATCAGATTCGCTATGACTCAGGACACACCGAATCCAGCGCAGGTTTCATCCCTCATCCTTCATCTTTCATCCTTCGACTACATCCCGCTGGCGATGATCAACGCCATCGCCTACTGCCCGCGCCGCTTCGGCTACGAGTTTGTCCAGGCCGAGATGCTGGTCAACGATCACGTGGTCGAGGGCGTGCTACGCCACCAGGGCGTCGATCTCGGCGGCTCCGCCTGGGTCGGCGAGGCGGTGCAGCAGCGGCGGGCCTACGTCTGGAGCGATGCGCTGCGCGTGGCCGGCTTCTGCGACCTGATCGAGGAGCGCGCGGGGGCGGCCTACCCGGTCGAGTACAAGAAGGGCCGGCCCGGGCGCTGGAAGAGCGACCACGCCCAGCTGTGCGCCCAGGCCCTGTGCCTTGAGGAGCGCACCGGCCGGTCGGTCGAGCGGGGCTACATCTTCTACTTCGCCACGCGCCGGCGCGAGGAGGTCGTCTTCTCCGCCGAGCTGCGCGCGGAGGTGGCGCAGCTCGTCGCCGAGGCCCATCGACTGTCGGCCACGGGCGAGCTGCCGCCGCCGACCGACAACCCGGCGAAGTGCCGCGACTGCTCGCTCCAGCCCCTCTGCCTGCCAGACGAGCTGAAGCGCCTCGCCGTCCTCGGCAGGGGCTGGGAGGATGAACTATGAGTGCCGCCCCCGAGATCTACGGCGACGGCGTGGAGACGCTGATGGCGACGCTCTATCTGACCGAGCAGTACAGCGTGGTGAAGGTCGAGGGCGAGGCCCTCCGCGTGGGGCCGTCGGGCAGCCGCCCCGGGCAGGTGGTGCGCGTGCCGCTCAACAAGGTTGAGCAGGTGATGGTGCTGGGCGAGATTACGCTGACCACGCCGGCCCTGCACGCCCTGCTCGAGCGGCGCATCCCGGTGCACTACCTGACGGCGCGCGGGCGCTCGTGTGGCGCGCTGCTGGCCGACTGGGGCAAGAACAGCGGGGTGCGCCTGGCCCAGTACACGCTCTGCCGCGACCCGGCCCGAAGCTTCCCGGTGGCTCAGCAGTGTGTGGCCGGCAAGTTGCTGAATATGCGCACCCTGCTGCTGCGCTACGCCCGCGGGCGCGGCGACGAGGCGGTGCTCCAGGAGGCGGCGCAGACCATCCGGCGCTGCCTGCGCGAGCTGGCCCGGCTGGCGCCACCGCAGGACACCAGTGATCGCATGCACGGGCTCGGCCCACTGCTGGGGCTGGAGGGCAGCGGCAGCGCGGCCTACTACGGGGTCTTTGGCAGCCTCTTGAAGGGCGCGTGGGCATTCCCGGGCCGGGTCAAGCGCCCGCCGACCGACCCGGCCAACGCCCTGCTCTCCTTCGGCTACACCGTGCTGACCAACCAGGTCGTCTCGCTGGTGCACGCGGTCGGGCTGGACCCGGGGCTGGGCGTGCTGCACCAGCCGGGCTTTGGTAAGCCGGCCCTGGCCCTGGACCTGGTCGAGGACTTCCGGCCGATCATCGTCGACTCGGTGGTCGTGACGATGATCAACACCGGGCAGATCGCCCCGACAGACTTCGAGGAGCAGCTGGGGGCCTACCGGCTCAAGGACGCCGCGCGGCGGACCTTCATCGAGCGGCTGGAGGCGCGGCTGAGCGAGCAGGTGCAGCACCCGCTCTTCGGCTACAAGGTGAGCTACCGGCGCAGCATCGAGCTGCAGGCGCGCATCTTCGCCAAGTGCGCGCAGGGCGAGATCGGGCGCTATGTGCCGTTCACGGTGCGGTGAGGAGCGTAAGCTATGCCCCCGGCCTCTGAGGAGACGACGCTCTATGTGATCGCCTACGACATCCCCGACGACAAGCGGCGGACGAAGGTGCACCGGCTGCTCTGCGGCTACGGCGCGTGGACGCAGTTCTCGCTGTTCGAGTGCTGGCTGACACGGCGGCAGCTACTGGAGCTGCGCGCAAAGCTGTCCCGGCTGCTGATTGAAGAGCGCGACAGCGTGCGCCTGTACACGCTCTGCGGCGCGTGCAAAGGCAAGGTGTTGACGGTAGGGGGGGCGCGGCCGAGCGATCCAGTGACGGTGATTTTATGAGGCGCGGCAATGCGAGCGGCGAAGCATGGAGAAGAATCCCGGGAGTCGCTCGCATGAGGGCGGAGGGCATTCCAATGCGCGGGAGCGTGTGGTACACTTCGCGGAGAGGTGCCTCTGCGCACCTGACGGCCACCTCGCGTAGGAGCCGCTCGAATCAGGGTCTCTGCAGGGCGTTCTGATGCGGTTGCGAGCGGGTCCCTTCAAAGAGGCGACGATCCGCACGGCGGATTGAAACCCCTGCTTACTACCATCGGCGTCCCCTTGGGCTATGGACCTTCAAAGAGGCGACGATCCGCACGGCGGATTGAAACAGACCATTATAGCGAAACCGAGTAGCAAGCGAGACACCTTCAAAGAGGCGACGATCCGCACGGCGGATTGAAACCATGCTGGCTCGCCGTACGAGCCGCACTTGCAGGTCATCTTCAAAGAGGCGACGATCCGCACGGCGGATTGAAACCTGTTGTTCGGTTCCTGTCGTCCTATGTACCTGGCGACTTCAAAGAGGCGACGATCCGCACGGCGGATTGAAACGTAGTAGAGAATGGAGTCCAGGGATGACCACAGACTTCAAAGAGGCGACGATCCGCACGGCGGATTGAAACACGACGGGCTTGCCGCCGGTCGCGCGGTAGGCTAGGACGCCTTCAAAGAGGCGACGATCCGCACGGCGGATTGAAACCGTGCGCGCGGCGGGCGGCACGGCGCTGCGCCAGGACTTCAAAGAGGCGACGATCCGCACGGCGGATAGAAACTGCGTCAGCCCGGCCTCGCAGCGCCACCCGAGCGTCTTCA
>JAAXUL010000679.1 GCA_013336035.1 Chloroflexales bacterium | reverse complement strand
GGCCCGGGGCGGCGCGCGGGCACAGCTGAGCGGCGGGGGCTTCGACCTGGCGCCGGGCGCTGGCGCGGAGGCGATCGGCGCGCAGGTGGCGCGGGCGGTGTACGGCGGGCTGAGCGGGGAGGGGTAGCGATGGGCGCGAAGACGACGCAAATGGCGGCAAAGCAGGGCGCCGCGCTCGCCCCGTCCCACACCCCCGCCCCGCGCGGGCTCATCCAGCGCAGCTGCGCCTGCGGCGGGCATGCCGGGCTCGACGGCCAGTGCGAGGACTGCCGGCACAGGCGGCTGGCCGGCGAGAGGCGCCCGCCCATCCAAACGAAGCTCGCCGTCAACCGCCCCGGCGACCGCTACGAGCAGGAGGCCGACCGCGTCGCCGACCAGGTGATGCGTATGCCGAAGCCGAGCGTGCAGCGCTCGGCTCTGCCTGAGGGCGATGAGGAGAACGAGCGACTCCAGCTGAAGCCCCTGGCGGACCAGATCACGCCCCTGGTTCAGCGCGAGGCCCTGCCAGAGGAGGACGAAGACGAGGAAGAGGAGGCTCTCCAGGCTAAGGCAACCGCGACACCCGCCCTGACGACTGCTGGCGAGGCGAGCATCCAGGCCGTGCGCCAGGGCGGAGGGCAGCCCCTCGATCCTGCGACGCGGGCCTTTATGGAGCCGCGGCTGGGCCATGACTTCGGGCGGGTGCGCGTCCACGCTGGCCCACGGGCCGCCGAGGCGGCGCGCTCGGTGGGCGCCCGGGCCTTCACCGTCGGGCGCGACGTGGCCTTCGGCACCGGGCAGTACGCGCCGGGCACGGCGGAGGGCCGACGGCTGCTCGCCCACGAGCTGGTGCACACGGTGCAGCAGGGCGCCAGTGGGTCACGGCTCGTTCAGCGCGCACCGGTCGTCGATCTGGGCACTCCCGAGCAGAGCCTGCGCCCTCCGCCGGTCAAAGATCAAATCAGGCCTGGAGGCATGCTGGCAAAGCGGCTCCACCAGCTCGACGTAGGGATGACCCGGCTCCTGATAAACGTGTTTGGTGAGCCTGGCACTGAAGCAGAGGAGAGCTGGGCGGGCTTAGTATTTTCCGCGGGCCAGCTATCCACCGCTCGGAGAGCTGCTGCGTCCTATGTGAAGGTTACAGCCGAGCTGGCCAGACGGGGGCTTGATCTGGCATTTGCAGCTCAGTGGCTAGACATACTCAACAAGACCCTCATCACCTTACGGAGCCTTCTCAAAAAAGTTGCCCGCTCGGAAACAGTTGACGCTCTCATGGCAAAGACCCTGGATCGACAGGCAAGCCGTTTGCTGACCAGCGCACGAAAGCTGCAAGGTGCCAATGATCTAGAGCGGGGTCGCGATCAAGGCGCAGAAGCCCGTGCTTCCGTGATCCAGGGTGCGGAGGGCAACTTCGCTGCGGCCCTGGAGGAGATCGCCGCAAAGACACAGCTTCGGGCGCAGGGTATGTCGGACCTGGAGATTGACCTTGAGATTGAGAAGCTGCGGCTACAGAGCCGGTATGAGGTAAACCCGGCCAGAAAGCAGGTCATCGACGCGATGATCGCGGGCCTGGAGTCAGGGAAGGTCGCGGAGCGGCCGCGTGGCGAAACCACCGTGGTGGAGATCGAGGATAAAGTGGTCACGGCGGAGGTCGCGCTGAGCAACAGCCGCGAGACCTCGGCGAATATCCTGCGGCGCATGGACGTATCCGACCTGAGCCGGCTGGCAGAGACGCCCGAAGGGCGCCTTCGCCTCGGCAGGATCGGCCTGGAGCTGGCCGAGGCGACCTCGTTCCAGACAGCCGGGGCAGTAGCCGGCGCCCTGCTCCCCGCTGATGTGTCCAACATCGTCACCGAGCGCTGGGAGGAAGAGCGGGCGGTCGAGAAGCTGTCTCGGGCCGTGGCCCTGTCCGGCAAAGCGCAGCGGGTGATTGAGGTCTCCGATGAGGTCACGGGCCTGCTTCGTGTGAGAAGGAGCGACAACCACGTCCTGGTCGAAAAGAGCGTCTACCTTGGCGGGGCGCCGGAGAGCTTCGAGCCGTCGGAGCTGGTGACGATCAGGTCGGTCATCACCGGCAAGAGCACGACCCTGCCCGCCTTTGGCCTGCTCTACCTCAAAGACAAAGAGCTGGTTGACACCTATGCGACCTGGGCCGCCCTGGCCGAGCTCGGCGTGTCTGCCGCCGGCAGGGCCGCGAAAGCAGGGTCCGAGCTGCTTGAAGAGACTGGCGAGGCCACGGCCCGGCAGGTGACCCGCCGCGGGCCATCCCCCGATCTCGCGGCGAGGGTCGCTCAGACATCGGAGCGCAGGAGCGCAGACCTTTCTCCGCAGGAGCTAGTGGACGAAATCCTCGCCGTCCAGGCGAACCCCACCCGGCCACAGCGCGGCAAGTACACCTGGACGCAAGGCAAGGACGGCCGCTGGTGCCGCTCGAACCCGACCTGCTTCCAGGTCGTCGAGCACGCTGATGGGACGGTGAGCCTGCGGCCCATCCAGAGAGGTATTACAGGTACTGGCGATACGTCGACACTGGCGAGCGCTGAAGTCTTGCAGAGGATCGATGCTGCGATCGCCTCTGGCGATAGTGGAAAAACGAAAAACGGAATGATCGCCAAACAGCTATTAGAGAGAGGCTATCACTTAGAAAAATTCGAGAACGTGATCTATGACAAGGTGAATGGACGAACAAGACCTATTGGAGAGACCGATATTGAATTACCACATTGCATCATCGAGACGAAGAGCTCTGAACGTGGGCTTAAGGGGCGGACTCGGAAGCGGGGCAAAGGAAAAACTGCTCAAGAAAAGTCAAGGCAATACACTCGTGATGAGCGTCTCAATCCCCAACACAAAGTAGTGATTTTCTTGGCCGAAGGGGCCGACAGTAGAAGCAAAGCAGCCATGTCTGTTTCAGAGGCAGGATCTTCGATTGTCGTCACAAGCATAGAGGAGCTCTTGCAGGTAGTCGAGGCGATCGAAGGAGCGGCCCCGAAACTCGCCAGGCCGAAGTAGTGCCGCTGACACCTTCAGTAAGGAGAGGGCTCATGCTCACCAAAGCCGGCCTCGTGCTGCTCAACCCGGTCACGGGCGCCGTGCTGCGCGTAATCACACTGCAGTACAACCCCGAGACGCTCACGCGCACGCTACAGGTGCAGGGCGCCGGCCAGGGCGGCGACCGCTCTGAGGCCCTGCGCCTCACCGGGCCGCCCATCGAGAGCTATAAGCTCGACGCCGAGATCGACGCCACCGACCAGCTCGAGTTCCCCGACCAGCACCAGGCGACGGTGGAGCACGGCATCTTCCCGCAGCTCGCCGCCCTCGAGACCCTGGTCTACCCGCCGGGCGACCGCCTGCAGGAGAACGGCCGCCTCGCCGCCGCCGGCATCTTCGAGATCGCGCCGGTCGAGGCGCCCCTGACCATGTTCGTCTGGAGCCGGCACCGCGTGGTGCCCGTGCGCGTCACCGAGCTCAGCGTCGCCGAGGAGTTCTTCGACGCCGCGCTCAACCCGATCCGCGCCAAGGTCAGCCTGGGCTTCCAGGCGCTCAGCGTCAACGACCTGCCCTTCGAGCATCGCGGCAGCAGCCTCTACATGGCCCACCAGCGCCGCCTCGAGCGCCTGGTGAGGCTCGCGCGCGGCGGCGACCTGAGCGACCTCGGCATCACCGCCGCGGCCTTCGAGCCGCCGGGCGGCTAGCCCGGTAGGAGATCTCCCTATGCCTGAAAGCTTCCAGCCGAACAGCCGCTACCGCGCCGTCGCGACGGCCGAGCTAGTCACGCCCGAGGGGCGGACGGTGGTCTACCTGCTGCGGCGCTTCATCCCGCCGCCCGAGGTCTTCGCGCTGCTGCACGAGCGCGAGGTGGGCGAGGGCGAACGCGTCGATACGCTCGCCGCCGCCGAGCTGGGCGACCCCGAGCAGTTCTGGCGCATCGCCGACGCCAACGCGGCCCTGCACCCCGCCGAGCTCGTCGCCGAGGTCGGGCGGGTGCTGCGCATCACCCTGCCCGAGGGCCTGCAGGGGCCGGCGCAATGAAGGGCATCCACCTCTCGCTGCTGATCGGCCCCGCCGTGCCCCGCCCCGCCCCGAAGGCGGTGATCGAGGCCCTGACCGAGGTGCAGGTGCAGACGCAGGCGACCGGGCAGAGCGGCTTCCAGCTTGGCCTCGCCATCGGCAAGGGCTCCGCGGTCGAGCGCCTGCTGCTGGCGGGCTTCTTCGAGCCGGCCGTGCGCGTGATCATCGTGGTCACCATCAACGGCGCGCCCGTGGTGCTGAGCGACGGGGTCATCACCCAGCAGGACCTCGCGCCGGGCAAGGCCGGCCAGTCGAGCCTGAATCTCACCGGCCTCGACCTGAGCGCCGTGATGGACGTGATCGACGCGACCGGCATCCCGCTGCCGCCCGGGGTGCCAACGTTCGCGCTGGTGGGGATGCTGTTGTCCAAGTATGCGCCCCTCGGGATTATGCCGAACGTGGTGCCGAGCGTGCCCGAGCACATCGAGAGCCCGCTGGAGAGGGTGCGGCGCCAGGTCGGCACCGATCTCAGCTTCATCACCGGGCTTGCGCGCGAGGTCGGCTATGTCTTCTACCTCGAGCCGGGCCCGCTCCCCGGCCTCAACACGGCCTACTGGGGGCCCGAGGTGCGCGCCGGCCTGCCCCAGCCGCCGCTCAACGTCAATATGGACCACCTGACCAACGTCGAGTCGCTCAGCTTCAGCTACGACGGCCTGGCGAAAGAGCTGCCGGTCGCCTTCGTCCTGCCGAAATGCGCGCGGGTGCCCATCCCCGTCCCCGTCCCCGACGTGAGCAGGCTGAAGCCTCCGCTGGGCGCGCTGCCGACGCCCGCGCGGCGGGTCACCCAGATGCGCGATGTCTCCAGGCACGATTTCGCCGAGGCGCTGCTGCTCAGCCTGGGCGGGGCCGCCCGCTCGGCGGACGCGCTCACGGCGTCGGGGCAGC
>JAAXUL010000678.1 GCA_013336035.1 Chloroflexales bacterium | reverse complement strand
TACGTGGCCTGGCGACCCCGGTGCAGCGCCTGACGATGCCCGCCGCACCCGCGGCGGGCCCTGGCTTCGCCTTGATCGGCCTGGGCCCCGCCCTGAGCTTTGCGCTGGTGGCTATCCCCACCGACAGCAGCCAGATCGACGAGGGCAGCAGACTCTATGATGTCCGCTGGAGCATGGACCCCGGCTGCGTCGAGGGGCTCGTCGCCCTGCTGAGCGGGAACCTGCCCGACGGGCTAGAGGCCTCGACGGTGCGGCTGCGCCCGCCGAGCATCGCCGAGGCTATGCGCATCAGCGCCGACATGCTTGACTTCGCGGCCCGCCAGCACTCGACGCTCGCGGTCACGAACAAGGCCCTGGGCGACAGGCTGCGCAACCACGAGGACCAGACGCGTATGATCGTCCATGATATGCGCGCGCCGCTGCATACGCTGCTGATCAGCATCAGGGCGCTGCAGCGTCAGCGCTTCGACCCAGAGAGCCAGCGCGAGCTGCTCGACGTGGCGAACGATAGCGCCAACTACCTCTTGAACCTGACCGAGACGGTCCTCGACTCGGCCCGCCTCGAGACCAGCGGCTGGTCGCTCAAGCGCCAGGCCCTGGCCCTGCACACCCTGGTGCAGGCTGTGTGCGAGCCCCTCGAGCTGGCGGCCCGCCCGGATCAGGCCCGCCTGCGCCGGCAGCTGATGGAAGACCTGCCGATTGTCTGGCTCGACCGCGACCTCATGGGGCGTGTGCTGACCAACCTGGTGACCAACGCGATCAAGTTTACCCCGCCCCAGGGCGAGATCTGTGTGAGCGCCAGGCTCATGCACGGTGGCCACGCCGTCGAGCTGAGCGTGAGCGACACGGGGCAGGGCATCCCGCCCGAGGCCCAGGCCCATATCTTCGAGCGCTTCTACCAGGCGAACGAGGGCGACCGGCGCCACGGCACCGGGCTCGGCCTCTACTTCTGTCGCCTGGCCATCGAGGCCCACGGCGGCAGCATCGCCGTCAAGAGCGTCATCGGCCAGGGCAGCACCTTCACCATTCTGATCCCCATCACCGACGAGGAGGCGTAGGCCACGCGGGGCTCGTCTGCGCGGATTATTTGCTCTGTGCGTACTGGGGCTCGGCCGCCACGCGCCCCCAGCGCGCCCCTGCCCACCACGCGGCCGCCCGCAGGGCCCCGGCCATCACCCGGGGGCGCAGCAGCGTGCTCGGCGGCGCCACCAGGTGGACGACCCGATAGAACGCCTCCGCGAGGCCTGGGTCGCTCACAGCCGCCGTCGCCACCAGGTCGAGATAGCGCTGCACGGGCCGGGCCGCGGCGCCTGGCCGCACACCCTCTGTGGTCGGCAGGCGGAAGTCCTCGCCGGTGGCCATAAGCCAGGGCAGGCGCAGCTCGGCGGCCAGACGCCTCTGGAAGCGTCGCGCCATCGCGGGCCCGCCAGAGCGCAGGCAGGCCCCCAGGACCTCGGCCCCGATAGCCGCCACCGTCATGCCCTGGCCGTAGGCCGGGTTGAAGCCGCAGACGGCGTCGCCCATGGCCACAAAGCCCTGGGGCCAGCGGGGCAGCTCCTCGAAGTGGCGCCAGCGGTTCTCGGTGCGCCGGTAGCCATAGATCGGCGAGATCGGCTCGGCGCTCTCGAGGGCCGCGGCAAAGCCAGGGTCGGGCAGGCTGCGCGCGAAGGCCATGAAGCCGGCCTCATCGGTTGGCGGGTAGTCGCCCGCCGACCCGCCCAGGTTCACCGTCCAGCGGTCGCCCTCGACCGGGTAGATCAGTCCGCCGCGCGTGCCCAGGGGCGGGCGGCTGCGCACCAGGCGCATCTTCCAGGGCGCCGGCCAGCCCGCCGGCAGATGGTACCAGCGGCTCGCGTAGCCAAGGTGCGCGTTCACGACCGTCTCGGGGGCCTGGCCGTAGCCAAGGCCCGCGAGCCAGTCCGGCGCCTTTGAGCCGCGCCCGCTCGCGTCTGCCACCAGGTCGGCCGCAAGCTCCTCGAGGGGGGCTATAGCGGGCGCCGCGCCGCGCCGCCGCAGCAGCACCCCGCGCACCTGGCCGCCGGGCGTCGCCAGCAGGCCTAGCACCTCGCGCCCGTCGAGGAAGCTGACCCCCGGCAGGGCCGCCACCCGCCGCCGCAGGTGATGCTCGATCAGGTCGCGGCTACAGCTGTGAATGCGCAGGCTCGAGGGGGCCTGGGGCAGCCAGCCGTTGATGGTCAGCACCGCGCTATCGCCCATCAGGTCGAGGGGCACGGCGCCATCGGCGGCCAGGGCCGCCGTGAAGCCCGGGAAGAGCCGCTCGATCACACTGTGCCCCCGCAGCAGCATGATGTGCACCTGCCGGGCCTGGGGCGCCCCCGACCGCGGCAGCGGCCCGTCGGGCAGCCGGTCGCGCTCGACCACCGTCACCCGCCCATAGTGGCCCGCCAGGGCCCGCGCCGCCAGCAGCCCCGCTACGCTCCCGCCGATCACCACCGCGTGCTCGCCGCCCATATGGGGTACTCCATTCGCTGAGCCTGGGCCTGGTTCGATTCCAACACTCCTCTAACACCGCGCTAGTGTGGCACATGCGAAAAAACGCTACACTGAGGACAGTTGCGATCCGGCCGCGGTAGGCCTTGACTATGGGAAGTATGAGGCACGGGGCGCGGATCGCGCAAACCTGAGGAGGAATAGAGCATATGGGTAAGATTGTCGGTATTGACCTGGGCACGACCAACTCGTGTGTGGCGGTGATGGAGGGCGGCGACGCGGTCGTCATCCCGAGCGCCGAGGGCAACCGCACCACCCCGTCGGTCGTCGCCTTCGCCAAGAATGGCGAGCGCCTCGTCGGGCAGACCGCGAAGCGCCAGGCGACCATTAACCCTGATAATACACTCTACTCGGTCAAGCGCCTGATCGGCCGCGACTTCGAGGAGACGACCACAGAGCGCGAGATGGTGCCCTTCAAGGTCACCCGCGGCCCGCGCAGCGACGTGCGCATTAATGTGCCCCAGACCGCCAAAGACTACGCCCCCCAGGAGATCTCGGCCATGGTGCTGCAGAAGCTCAAGGCCGACGCCGAGGCCTACCTGGGCGAGCCCGTCACCCAGGCTGTGATCACCACGCCGGCCTACTTCAACGACGCCCAGCGCCAGGCCACCAAGGACGCCGGCAAGATCGCCGGCCTCGAGGTGCTGCGCATCATCAACGAGCCGACGGCCGCCGCCCTGGCCTACGGCCTCGATAAGAAGAAGGACGAGACCATCCTCGTCTTCGACCTTGGCGGCGGCACCTTCGACGTCTCGGTGCTCGAGGTCGGCGACGGCATCGTCGAGGTGAAGTCCACCAATGGCGACACCCACCTCGGCGGCGACGACTACGACGCCGCGGTAGTCGACTGGATCGTCGACGAATTCCGCAAGGACCAGGGCATCGACCTGAGCAAGGACCGCCAGGCCCTCCAGCGCCTCAAGGAGGGCGCCGAGAAGGCCAAGATGGAGCTCTCGAGCCTGACCGAGACCGAGATCAATCTGCCCTTCATCACCGCCGACGCCTCGGGCCCTAAGCACCTGCAGATGCGCCTGAGCCGCAGCAAGTTCGAGCAGCTCACCGCCCACCTGACCGAGCGCCTGCGCGGCCCCGTGACCCGCGCCCTCAAGGACGCCGGCCTCCAGCCGGCCCAGATCGACGAGGTCGTGCTCGTTGGCGGCTCGACCCGCATGCCGATCGTGCAGGAGCTCGTCCGCAAGATGGTCGGCAAGGAGCCGAATAAGTCGGTCAACCCCGACGAGGTTGTGGCCGTGGGCGCGGCCATCCAGGCCGGCGTGCTCGGCGGCGACGTCAAGGGCGTGGTGCTGCTCGACGTGACGCCGCTCTCGCTTGGCGTCGAGACGCTGGGCGGCGTGATGACCAGGCTGATTGACCGCAACACGACCATCCCGACCCAGAAGAGCGAGATCTTCTCGACCGCCGCCGACGGCCAGCCCGCCGTGGACATCCACATCCTCCAGGGCGAGCGCGAGATGGCCACCGACAATATGACCCTCGGCCGCTTCAAGCTCGAGGGTATCCCGCCGGCGCCCCGCGGCGTGCCGCAGATCGAGGTCACCTTCGACATCGATGCCAACGGCATCCTGAACGTGAGCGCCAAGGATAAGGCTACCGGCCGCGAGCAGCGCATCACGATCACCGCCAGCACCAACCTCAACAAGGACGAGGTCGAGCGCATGGTGCGCGAGGCCCAGGCCCACGCCGCCGAGGATAAGGCCCGCCGCGAGATGGTCGAGATCAAGAACCAGGGCGATAGCCTGGCCTACCAGAGCGAGAAGTCCCTGGCCGACCTGGGCGATAAGGTCGACAGCATCGAGAAGGGCCGCATCGAGGGCCTGATCAAGGATCTGCGCGACGCCGTCGCGCAGGAGAACAGCGAGCGCATCCAGAGCCTGATGAGCGAGCTGCAGCAGGCGATGTATAAGCTCTCGCAGAGCGCCTACGGCGACGGCGCCGCCCAGGGCCAGTCGGAGCACCAGGGCCAGGCCCGCAAGGGCGACGATGGCGTCGTCGAGGGCGAGTACACCGTCGAGTAAGACTCGCTGTAGCCCTCATCCCCCCTTCCCCCCTCTCCCGCCCTGCGGGAGGGGGGGGTGTACTATGAGCAAGGAGGAGGCCGAATGAAGGTCGCGTATATCTTCAGCACCTCGGGCCACACCGCCAGCTACAAGCTCGGCAAGATGATCCTGCCGCAGCTAGAGGCCGGCACCCACGGCGCCACCGTCGTCGGCATGTTCTTCTTTGACGACAACACCTATGTGCTGCGCGCCGGCGACCCGCTCGGCGAGCGGCTGGCGAAGGTCGCCGCCGAGCAGGGCATCCTGCTGATGATGTGCGACCAGTGCGCCCTCGAGCGCCACCTTGCCGTAGGCGAGGTGGGCGCCTGCAAGCCCGTCGGCACGGTCGCCGGGACGCAGGTGGGCTG
>JAAXUL010000677.1:1539-4943 GCA_013336035.1 Chloroflexales bacterium | reverse complement strand
CTGCTCGGCCTGGCCCGCCCGCTGCTCGCCGACCCCGCCCCCCGCCTCATCCCCTCCCTCCAGCAGGGCCGCGACGAGCGGGGGCAGATCATGAGCTCGCTGGCCGCCCTGTATGTGGGCGGGGCCGCGATCCGCTGGGAGCAGGTTTACGCCGATGAGCCGCGCCGGCGCGTGGCGCTGCCGACCTACCCCTTCGAGCGGCAGCGGTTCTGGGTCGAGCGCGGCGGGCAGCCCGCCTGGTCGGAGCGAGCGAGCGGCGCGCCGGTCAAGCTGGCCGACCTCGCCCGCTGGTCGTACACGCCCTCCTGGAAGCGCACGCCCCTGCCCGTCGCCCCATCCTCCGCTAAGGCGGACGAGTCGGGCGAGCCCTGGCTGATCTTCCTCGACGACCTCGGCATCGGCGCGCAGCTGGCGGCCCAGCTCAGCGCCGGGGGCGTCCCTGTCGTCACCGTGCGCCGCGCCCGCGCGTTCGGGCGGCTCGGCCCGGGGGACTACGCGCTGCACCCGGAGCGCCGAGAGGATTACGAGGCCCTGCTGAGCGAGCTGGCGCGCGAGCGCTTGCTCCCGCGGCACATCGCGCACCTGTGGGCGGCCGGCCCGGACGTCGGCGACGGCGACACAGGGCTCGCGGGCCGCCACTTCTTCAGCCTGCTCTACCTGGCCCAGGCGCTGAGCGCCCAGCGCCCTGGCGGCGCGGCGAACATCCACCTGCTCACCCGCGGGCTGTACGAGGTGACGGGGGGCGAGGAGCTAGCGCCGGAGAAGGCCGCCCTGCTCGGGCTGGCGCGCGTGGTCCCCCAGGAGTATGCCGGCCTGCGCTGCCGGATCATCGATATCGACCTGGCCGAGCTGCCCGCCCGCGGCCTAGAGGCGCTGACAGCGCGGCTGAGCGCCGAGCTGGCGGCGCAGACGGCCGACAGCGCGATCGCCTACCGCGGGCCCTTTCGCTGGGCCCAGCGCTACGAGCCGGCGCCGCTCCCCGAGCCCGAGAGCGCGCTGGCGGCGCTCCCGAAGGACGGCGTGTACCTCATCACCGGCGGGCTGGGCGGCGTCGCCTTCGAGCTGGCCCAGCACCTCGCCCGCGCCGGCGGGGCCAGGCTCGTGCTTACCGGGCGCGAGGCCATGCCGGCCCGCGAGCTCTGGCCCGGCTGGCTGGAGCAGCACGGGCCCGCCGATCGCCTCAGCCAGCGCATCCGCCGAGTCGAGTCCCTCGAGGCGCTAGGGGCCGAGGTCTGGCCCGTCGCCGCGGACGTCGCCCACGAGCCTGCGATGCGTGACCTCCTCGGCCAGATCGAGCGGCGCTTCGGCCGGCTGGACGGCGTCATCCACGCCGCCGGCGTGCTCGCCCTGACGCCCATCGGCAGCCTGGGGGCGGCGGAGTGGCAGGAGCAGTACCGGCCGAAGGTGCGCGGCCTCCAGGTGCTGGACAAGCTGCTGGCGGGCAGACAGCTCAGCCTCTGCCTGCTCACCTCGTCGCTCTCTTCAATCCTGGGCGGCCTGGGGCTGGGCGCCTACGCCGCCGCCAACGCCTACCTAGACGCCTTCGCCCACCAGAGCAGGCGCCGGGGCGGGCTCCCCTGGGTGAGCGTCAACTGGGACTCCTGGCGGCTGCCTGACGGGCGCGAGCAGGGCACCGAGCTCAGCGCCATGCTCGCCGAGATGAGCATGAGCCCCGAGGAGGGCGTGGAGCTGTTTCGGCGCATCGCGGGCGCGCGCGACGAGCCGCAGATCATCGTCTCGGTCGGCGATCTGCAGGCCCGCCTCAGCCGCTGGGTCAGCCCTGAGCGCGCGCCGGCCCCGGCCGCCGGACACCCGGCCGCCCGCCCCGGGCCGGCAAAGCCCCGACCACTCCGCTCGGGCGCCTACGTCGCCCCCGAGAGCGAGGTGCAGCGCCGGATCGCCGCCATCTGGGAGGATCTGCTGGGCGTGGCGCCAGTTGGGCTCCACGATAGCTTCTTCGAGCTGGGGGGCGACTCGCTCCTCGCGACCCAGGTCATCTCCCATATTCGGCAGGCCTACCAGGTCGAGCTGTCAGTCCGCACCCTGTTCGAGGCCCTGACGGTGGGCAGCCTGGCCGAGCATCTTGAGACAGCGCTATGGGCGGCCCAGGCGCCCATGGCACGCGCGGTGGGCGACGCCGGCGACAGGGAGGAGGTCGAGATTTGACAACCATCGAGTTTCTCACATATCTCCGCGGCCTTGATGTGCGGCTCTGGGTCGATGCGGGCCGGCTCCGCTGCAGCGCCCCGCAGGGCGTGCTGACGCCCGAGCTGAGCGACGAGCTCAGGCGGCGCAGGGAGGAGCTTATCAGCGCCCTGCGCGCGGCCCAGCATGCCCGCGAGGCCGACGCGGCGCCCCTGGCGCCGGTCAGCCGGGGCGAGGCGCTGCCGCTCTCGTTCGCCCAGCAGCGGATCTGGTTCCTCGAGCAGCTCTCGCCCGGCAACACCGCGCACAACCTGGCCGGCTCGCTGCGCCTGAGCGGCAGGCTCGACCCCGCCGCGCTCGAGCTGGCGATGAGCGAGCTGATCAGGCGCCATGAGATCCTGCGCACCACCTTTGTCTTCGCGGAAGGGCGGCCGTCGCAGGTGATCGGCGCGCCGCGGCCCTTCGCCCTGCCCATCATCGACCTGCGGCCCCTGAGCGCCCCCCAGCGCGAGGCCGAGGCCGAGCGGCTGTGCGACGAGGAGAGCAAGCGCCCCTTCGACCTCGAGCGCGGCCCGCTTGTCCGCCTCACGCTGGTGCAGCTCGACCCCATCGAGCACCTCCTGATCCTGAGCATGCACCACATCGTGTCTGACGGCTGGTCATTCGACGTGTTCGCCCAGGAGATCAGCCAGCTGTACCGGGCCTGCGCCGCGGGGAGCCCCTCGCCGCTGCCGCCGCACCCCGTCCAGTACGCCGACTTCGCCGTATGGCAGCGCCGACGGCTGGAGGGCCCCGTGCTCGCAGAGCAGCTAGCCTACTGGAAGGGGCAGCTCGCGGGCCCGCTGCCCACCATCGACCTCCCGCTCGACCGCCCGCTCCCCCCCGTGCAGACCTTCAGCGGCGCCCGCGAGACGCTCGTCCTCTCGGAGGAGCTCACCGCCGCCGTGCGCGCCCTGGGCAGCGCCGAGGATGCCAGCCTGTTCATGGTCCTGCTGGCGGCGTTCGAGGTGCTGCTCCACCGGCAGACGGGCCAGACCGATATCGTGGTCGGGACGCCCCTAGCGGGCCGGACCCGCCCCGAGACCGAGCGCCTGATCGGCTGCTTTCTGAACACCCTCGTGCTGCGCACCGACCTCGGCGACGACCCGCCCTTCCGCGAGCTCGTGGCGCGGGTGCGCGAGACCGCGCTCTCGGCCTACGCCCACCAGGAGCTGCCCTTCGAGCGGCTGGTCGAGGAGCTGCGGCCAGAGCGAGATGTG
>JAAXUL010000677.1:0-1529 GCA_013336035.1 Chloroflexales bacterium | reverse complement strand
GTGAGCCGCCCGCCGCTGTTCCAGGTGATGTTCCTGCAGAATACCCCGATGGCCCCGATCGACCTCGGCGAGCTCCAGATCGGCCGCCCGCAGCCGATCGACAGCGGGGCCGCGGCCTTCGAGCTGACCCTCTCGGTGCGCGACGAGGGCAGCCGGCTCGTCGCCACTATGGAGTACAACCTCGACCTGTTCGACGCGGCCACCATCGCGCGCCTGCTCACCCAGTACCGCGCCGTGCTGGCCGGCGGCGTGGCCGATCCCGACCTGCCGATCACAAGGCTGCCGCTGCTGACGGGCGAGGAGCGCCGGCAGATCCTGACGACCTGGAACGAGACCTGGGCCGCGTACCCGCGCGAGCAGTGCCTCCACGAGCTCTTCGAGCGCCGGGCCGAGCAGTCGCCCGCCGCGCCCGCCGCGACCTTCGCGGGCCAGAGCCTGAGCTACCGCGAGCTGAGCCAGCGCGCGGAGCTGCTGGCGCGGTACCTGCGCGGCCTGGGGGTCCGGCCCGGATCGCTGATCGGGATCTACCTCGACCGCTCCTTCGACATGCTTGTGGCAGTCCTGGCAGTCCTGAAGTCCGGGGCGGCCTACCTGCCGCTCGACCCGACCTACCCGCGCGACCGGCTCGCCTACATGCTAGAGGACGCCCGGGCCGCGGTGGTGCTCACCCAGGAGAGCCTGGTGCCGGCCCTGCCGGCCAGATCGGCCATAGTCGTCAGCCTTGGCAGCGGCTGGGAGCAGCGCGCGCATGCCGGCAAGGAGCCCGCCGGAACGGCCGCCACCCCTGATAGCCTGGCCTACGTCATCTACACCTCCGGCTCCACGGGCAAGCCTAAAGGGGTACAGATCACCCACCGCGCGCTGGTCAACTTCCTCTGCTCTATGCAGCGCCGCCCGGGGATGACAGAGCGAGATGTCATGCTCGCCGTGACCACCCTCTCGTTCGACATCGCCGCGCTAGAGCTGCTGCTCCCCCTGCTCGTCGGGGGGCAGGTGGTGATCGCGAGCCGCGAGGTGGCGTCCGACGGCCGGCGCCTCGGCGGCCTGCTCGCCGAGTCCGGCGCGACGATCATGCAGGCCACGCCCTCGACGTGGCGGCTGCTGCTCGACAGCGGCTGGCCCGGCCAGCCGGGGCTCAAGGCCCTCTGCGGCGGCGAGGCCCTGCCGCGCGAGCTCGCCGGCCAGCTGCTCGCGGCCTGCGGCGAGGTGTGGAATATGTACGGCCCGACCGAGACCACGATCTGGTCGACGGTCCACCAGCTGACGGCCAGCGCCGGCCCCATCGTGATCGGCCGCCCGATCGCCAACACGCAGATCTACATCCTGGACCGGCACCTCCAGCCAGTGCCGGTCGGCGTGCCCGGCGACCTGTACATCGGCGGCGACGGGGTCGCCCTGGGCTACCTCAACCGGCCCGAGCTCACGCGCGAGAAGTTCATCGCCAGCCCGTTCGGCCACGGGAGGGCCGGGGAGGAAGCCTCCTCTGATACCTGGACTGCTCGAGAAGGGCCCGGCGCCCACCGAGATGG
>JAAXUL010000676.1 GCA_013336035.1 Chloroflexales bacterium | reverse complement strand
CCGGCGAGGCGCCCGCGAACGTCACCAACCTGATGGGCCGCATGGAGTACGGCAAGATGATCGCGGGCTGCGCGGCGGCGCTGCAGAGCGAGAGCGGCAAGATCTCCTACCTGGGACCGCTGATCGACCCCGAGACGCGCCGCCTGGTGAACTCGGCCTACCTGGGCGCGAAGTACTGCTGGGAGACCTACCGCGGCAAGCCGGCCGATAGCCTACAGTTCAAGGTGACCTGGATCGGCTTCTGGTTCAACATCCCGGGCGTCACCCTCGACCCGACCAAGGTCGCCACCGACTTCATCACCGAGGGCTACGACGTGATCATCTCGGGCATCGACACGACCGAGGGCATCGTCGAGGCCAACAAGGCCACCGCCGCGGGCAAGCAGGTCTGGGCCATCCCCTACGACTACAAGGATGCCTGCAAGCAGGGCGAGGCGGTCTGCCTCGGCGTCCCCTTCTTCAACTGGGGCCCGCGCTACGCCGAGATCATCGCCGACGCCAAGGCCGGCACCTTCAAGTCGCAGTGGGAGTGGCTCGCCCCCGACTGGAGCGACATCAACAACCCTGACACGAGCATGGTCGGCTTCGTGAAGGGCACGGGCCTGACCGCTGAGAGCCAGGCCACGATCGACGAGTTCATCAGCAAGCTGGCCGACGGCAGCGTGAACCTGTACACCGGCCCGCTGCTGTACCAGGACGGCACCGAGTTCGTGGCCGCCGGCGCGACGGTCGATGACAAGACCCTCTGGAACACCCAGCAGCTGCTCAAGGGTATCGAGGGGCAGAGCGCGGCGCAGTAGGTAGACAGCGAGGGGGGCGAGCAGGCCTCGCCCCCTCGCCTGGGAGCGCATGGACATATCAGTCCACAATCTGACGAAGAGCTTCGGCAGCCTGCGCGCAAGCGACGGGCTGTCGCTGCATTTCGCGGCGGGGAAGATCCACGGCGTGCTGGGCGAGAACGGGGCCGGGAAGAGCACGCTGATGAAGCTCATCTCGGGCTTCCTGCGACCTGACTCTGGCGAGATCCATCTTGACGGGAAGGCGACATCGATCAAGGGCCCGGGCGACGCGCTGCGCGCCGGGGTGGGCATGGTCCACCAGGATCCGCTGGACGTGCCCCGCTTCACGGCCCTGGAGAATCTGCTGTGCGCCGCGCCGCGCTGGGCGCTACCGACGCGGGCAGAGGCCCGCGCGACGCTGACGCTGCTGGCGGGGCGCCTGCGCTTCACGCTAGACCCCGACACGCCGGTGACGAGTATGACGGTTGGGCAGCGCCAGCAGCTCGAGATCGTGCGGCTGCTCGCCTGCGGGGCGCGGGCCCTGATCCTGGACGAGCCGACCACGGGGATCACGGCCGCCCAGGCCCGCGCGCTCTTCGAGGCCCTGCGCCGCCTGGCCGCCGAGGGCAACACGGTGCTCTTTGTCTCGCACAAGCTCGACGAGGTGGCCGATCTGTGCGACACGGTGAGCGTGCTGCGGGCCGGCCGCACCGTGGGCGAGCAGCTGGCCATGCCGCAGCCCCAGGCGCGCCTGCTCCAGCTGATGTTCGGCGACGCCGCGGCCTCGCGCGCCAATGCCGAGGGCGACCCCAGGAGGGCGACCCCAGGGGCCGAGGGCGCGCCGGCCTGGCGCCTAGAGGGTGTGTCGGCGCGCGAGGGGGGGCTGGCCCTGCATAATCTGACGCTGGAGATCCCGAGCGGGAAGGTGGTTGGGCTGGCGGGGCTCGATGGCAGCGGCCAGCAGATCCTGCTGAGGCTGCTCGCGGGGCGGGCCCGCCCCACGGCGGGCCGAGTGCTCGTGGCAGGCGACGACCTGACGGGCGCGTCAGCGGTGGCTTACCGCCGCGCCGGCATCGAGTACCTGCCAGCCGACAGGCTCGCCGACGGGGTGGTGGGCGCGCTCTCGCTGAGCGAGCACTTCGCGCTGCTGCGGCCGGCCGGCCTGACGGTGGACCGGCGCGAGGCCCGGCGGGCGGCGGACGCGGCGATCGCGGACTATGGGATCAAGGCGACGCCTCTCACGCCGATTATGGCGCTCTCGGGCGGCAACCAGCAGCGGGCGATGCTGGCCCTGGTGCCAGACGACTGCCGGGGCCTGGCCTGCGAGCACCCGACCCGGGGGCTGGACGTGGCCTCGGCACGGGGGATCTGGCGGCGCCTGCTCGAGCGGCGCGACAGCGGGTGCGCCGTGATCTTTGCCTCGGCCGACCTCGACGAGCTGCTTGAGTACAGCGACGAGGTGCTGGTCTTCTTCGCCGGGCGGGTCTCGCCGCTGCTGCCGCGGGCCGCCCTGAGCACCGCGTACCTGGCCGAGCTGATCGGCGGGGTCGGGTTCTCGAACCTAGAACGTACAACGTAGCGCCGAGAACACGAAGCGCGGGTGGCTCTATGCGAACACCAGAGATCAGCACACAACAGGGGCGGCAGCCGCAGGCCCGCCCGGCTCGCTCTCCGCTCTCCGCTCTAGGCCCTACGCTTTTGGCTTTGCTTGGTGCCCTGGGGCTGACGACTGTGGTCCTGCTGAGCGTCGGCGTGTCGCCGCTCGCGGTGTACCGCATCCTGGCGTTTGGGGCTTTCAGCAGCCCGATCCGCTTCAGCGATATGGTTATGCTGGCGGTGCCGCTGACGCTGTGCGCCGGCGGCCTGACGCTGACCTTCGCGGCGGGGCTCTACAACCTGGGCATTGAGGGGCAGGTGGTTATGGGCGCGGTGGCGGCGATGCTGCCCCTGCGGCTGTGGCCGGATCTGCCGCCCCCCCTGGTGTGGGCGCTCTGCTTCACATTCGCGGCGGCCGGTGGGGCGCTGTGGGCGCTGCTCGCGACGAGCCTGCGCCTGGGCGCCCACGTCAGCGAGATCTTCGCCGGGCTGGGCCTGAACTTCCTGGCCAGCGGGATCGCGCTGTACCTGGTGCTAGGCCCGTGGCGCCGCGAGGGCGCCGCCGCCGCATCGGGCACCGAGCTGCTGCCCCGCGAGCTGTGGCTGTCGACGATCGGCAGCCTGCGCCTGGCGCCGCTCGCGCCTACCATGGCCGTGATAGCTCTGGCCGTGGTCTGGTGGGCCCTGGCGCGCAGCAGGTGGGGGCTCGAGCTGCGGGCCGTGGGGCTCAACCCCGCGGCGGCCGACCGCATGGGCGTGCCAGCGCCACGGCGCATCGCCGAGGCCATGGCGGGCTGTGGGGCGCTGGCCGGGATTGCCGGGGCGATCCAGGTGCTCGGGATCTTCCACCAGCTGGTCCCGAACGTCTCGAGCGGGGTCGGGCTGCTCGGCCTGCTGGTGGCGCTACTGGTGCGGGCCAGCCCGCCGTGGGTGCTGCCCGTCAGCGTCGCCTTCGCCTGCTTCACGGTGGGCAGCGTGCAGCTGCCCCTGACCCTGGGGGTCGACAGCAGCATCGCCGGGGTGCTCCAGGGCGCCCTGGTGCTCTGCGCCCTGCTGGCGCGCGGACTCAGCCGCAGAGGATAAGATGGACCAGCTGATCACAGACCTTGCGGCAGTGCTGGCGGCGGCGGCGGCGCTGATCTTCGCGACGATGGGGGCCACGATCAACGAGCGCGCGGGGGTGATCAACCTGTCGCTCGACGGGACGATCCTGATGGGGGCGATGGCGGGCTTCGCGGCGGCCCTGGCGACCAACAACGTGCCGATCGGCTTCGGGGTGGCGGCCCTGGTCGGCGCCGCTATGGCCCTGGTGCTGTGCTTCCTTAGCCTGACCCTCGGGCAGTCGCAGACGGCCGTGGGCTTTGTGCTGGCCCTGCTCGGCACCGAGCTCTCGTCGTTCCTGGGGGCGCCGGTGGTGCGCGTGCCGGGGCCGTCGGTGCCCTATATGCCCATCCCGGGGCTCGCGGAGATCCCGGTGCTGGGGCCGATCTTCTTCCGCCACGACCCGCTGATCTACGCCAGCCTGCTGCTCGTGCCCTTCACCTGGTGGTTCCTCTTCCACACCAGGCCGGGGCTGACCCTGCGGGCCCTCGGCGAGCGCCCCGCGACAGCCTACGCCCGCGGCGTGCCGGTGACCCTGGCGCGCTACCTGGCCACAATTACGGGCGGGGCATTGGTGGGCATCGCCGGCGCGGCCTACTCGCTCGATCTGAAGCAGGGCTGGTCGTACCGCCACACCTTCGGCATCGGCTGGATCGCCCTGGCGATCGTGATCTTTGGGGGCTGGCGCCCCTGGCGGGTCGCCCTGGGCTGCTACCTCTTCGCGGCCCTCGAGATCGCCGCCCTGCGCTCGCAGAGCATCCTGCCCAACCTGCCGACCCAGGTCTTCCAGGTGGCGCCCTTCGTGCTGATGATCGTCGTCCTGGCCATGGTGAACCTGCTGGCGAGCCCCAGGGCCGCCCGCCGGATCGCCGCCCTGCCGCCGGCTGTGCGCCGCCCTGTGGCCGCCGTTGTCGAGCGGCTGGCCGCGCCCGCGCCGGCGGCCCTGGGGCAGCCCTTCGAGCGGCCATAGCGCCCCTCTACCGCACTGTGAGCGGCAGGTATAGGCTCGACCCATCGACGAAGGCGCGCAGGGTCAGGGTGCGGGTCGTAACCCCGTTGTCGGCCGTGATGTCCACCGCGTAGACGGCGCCGGAGGCAAGGACGGCCGGGGCCGTCATGGTCACCGTGGCCTGGCCTGGCCCGCTCAGGCGCTCGGAGGTGATGGCCACCACCGGCAGGGGCGCCGGGCCGCGGGGGGCGCCAGCGGCGAGGGTCACCAGGCCCTCGCCGCCCGTCACCTCGACGGTGAAGCTGATGCTGGCGACCGGCGGCGTGACCTTGCTCGGCTGCGGGCTGCCAAGGCTGAGCGCTGATGGGGCGGCGGGGGCCACGCCTGTTCGCTGGTAGCTGCCGCGCCCGGTGGCCCAGAGGACGCGGGCGGACGCGCTGCCCGGCAGGTCGTAGGCCACGGCGCCGCTGTGGCTCGTGCCCACCACCACCTCG
>JAAXUL010001486.1 GCA_013336035.1 Chloroflexales bacterium | reverse complement strand
ACCAGCTTCTTGCTGATGCAGTGATTCACATCTCGCTGAAAGCGCGCCTCACGGCGGGCGTTCTTCCGAAGGCGCCAGCGGGCACGGCGGGTGTTGGCCTGCTGCAACTGCTGACGCTGCTTGAAACAGCGCTCCCTGACCGCTTGTACCTGTGCGCCGCTATAGGTCTCGCCGTCACTATCGACGGCCAGGTTTACGATGCCAAGATCGACACCCAGGAAGCCGGTCGGCTCGTCGGGCGCGGGGTTGAGCTTCGTCTGCGTGACGTGCAGATAGAACTGACCGTCGCGCTGCACGAGTTCTGCGCCGCCGATCTTCCAGCTCGTATCGTACAGATGGCGGCGCTGAAATTCGCCCAGTACCAACTGCCCGGTCACACGCCCGGTGAGCGTGTTCAGGCTTACCCGATCCAGGCTCATCAGCCGGTAGGTCCGTGCGTCGTAGCGGATCGAGCTATCAGGCCGGAAGGTTGGGCAGGTGTCGTGTCCGTTCGCCCGCGCCGCTCGAACCGCCTCAGCCGCCTTGTCCCTAGCGCAACAGGCCAGTTGTGCCCACTCGTGCTCGTGCTCCACGGCTCGCACGCCGGCTGCCCCGCGCAGGAGGACGCCGGCGATCTGCCGGTCGACACGTGGCCGTGCCCACCTGAGCAGGAGCAGCGCAACGACCGTGGCTGGCGCTATCTGCTTGAGGAGTTCGCCCGCCAGGGCTACGTGGCGGTGGCGCCGAACCTGAACGCCATCCACACCGCCGCATGGGGCACCAACGGCTCGACCTACGAGCGCTTCGCCGCTGTGCTGGACGCCCAGCTCGCAAGACTGGCGGCAGCGGACCAGGGCGCCGAGGCGGGCTTCGGCCTCGACCTGGCCGGGCGCATCGACCTCGAGCGCACGGCCCTGGTCGGCCACTCGCAGGGCGGCGGCTACGCGATGCTCTACGCAGCCGAGCGCGCGGCGGCGCCTAAGGGCGCGGGCGGCGGGCCATTGGCCGCCACGCTGCTGGTCGCGCCGGCGCTCCAGCTGGCGCATCCCGAGGCCCCAGGCGATCCTGTGCCAGCGCCCGACCTCACCCTCGGGATCGTGATGGGCCTGTGCGATGGTGATGTCGCCGGGCTGGAGGGCTTCAGCTACTACGAGGCGGCGCGGGCCGCGCCCCAGCGCGCGCACAGGGTCGAGCTCGTGATGCCCTACGGGGCGAACCACAACTTCTTTAACGCGGCTCTCGGCCCCGACGGGCTCGACCCCCTCGGCGCGCCCGGCTGTGACCGGCCGGCGGGGCGGCTGACGCCCGCGCAGCAGCAGGCCTTCCTCGTCGCCTATGCCCACGACTTCTTCGCCGAGGTGTTCGGGGGCGCCGCGCCCCCCGAGGCCTGGCGGGCGAACGCCCCCGCGCCCCAGCGCCTCTATGACACACCCGTCCTGACCGTCCTGCTCGCCCCGAGCGCGCAGCGCCAGGCCCTCGTCGACCTGGCGGCCGGCCGACTGCCGGCAGACCCCGGCGGGATCGTTGTCACACCCGATCCCTCGCTCGACGGCACGGTCTGCGGCGCGGCTGGTGCAACGTGCCGCCTCGACGCCTACGCCATCCCCACCATTGAGGCGGCGAGCGCGTCGGCGCTGCGCCTGAGCTGGGAGCGGCCCGGCGGCGCGCTGCGCCTCGCCCTGCCGGCGGGCCGGCGCGACCTCAGCCCGTTCGCGGCCATCCAGCTACGGGTGGCGCTCGACGCCTTCCAGGCCGCGAGCGGCGGTGGGCAGGCGCTGCGCCTTGAGCTGCGCGATGCCGCTGGTAGGCGGGCGACGGTGACGGTCCCAGCGGAGACCCTGGCGCTCCAGCCGCCGAGCGCGGAGGTGCGCGACGCCGCCGGGCCGAGCCCCTACCTGCGGGGCGTCGCGCCCCTGGCCGCCGTCCGCGTG
>JAAXUL010001485.1 GCA_013336035.1 Chloroflexales bacterium | reverse complement strand
CGCCCCTGCTTGTCGCGATCTGCTCGCGCACCTGGGCGGCGAGGCGCTGCAGCTCGCGGTTGACGACGTACTGCCACTCGTCGGCCTCTTTGTCCTCGAGGGCGCCGCCGCCGTACTTTAGCTCCATCGCCAGGTTCCAGCCCTTGCGCTCGGCGAAGCGCTCAAGCTCGCGCTGACGGCTCGGGGGCCAGCGGCGCTGCACGAAGGCCTGGAAGGCGTGCTCCATGCGGCGGGACCCGTCGGGGTTGAGCGAGGGGAGTGGGAAAAAGGGCTCCTGGTCTTTCGAGTCGGGCTCGGATGCCTTAGAGTAGTACAGGACTTCGTGGGGGATCGAGTAGCGCCACTCGCCGTCGCCGTTGTAGTTGGCCGGATTGTTGGCGATGGCTCCCGTAAGCATGCGGTCGGTAATAGTCATAGCTCGCAACCTCTGCAAGTGGCGGCGCGAGGCTCGGGCTGCACCGCCCCATAGCCTTCAAGGATAACATGGGGGCACGCGCCTTGCAATGGTTGCGGCGCCCCCCACGAGTATGCTACAGTTGTCCCGCAGACTCCGCGGAGGCGCGGAAGGAGCTGGCGCCATGACGCCCACTGATGATCAGAGCCGGATCACCCCCGCCATCGAGGACTACCTCAAAGCGATCTACACGCTCCAGCAGCAGGGCGCCGTCACCACATCGCTGCTCGGCGAGCAGCGTGGCTCGAAGCCCGGCTCGGTCACGGGGATGGTCAAGAAGCTTGCCGAGATGAACCTGGTGCAGCACACGCCCTACCAGGGCGTGCAGCTCACGCCGGCCGGCGAGCGCATCGCCCTCGAGGTCATCCGCCACCATCGCCTGCTCGAGCTCTTTCTGGTCGAGGCCCTCGGCTACAGCTGGGACGAGGTCCACGAGGAGGCCGAGAAGCTCGAGCACCATATCAGCGAGAAGCTCGAGGCTCGTATCGCCGCCCGCCTTGGCCACCCCACGATTGACCCTCATGGCGACCCCATCCCGACCGTCGAGGGCCGCATCCCCCAGAGCAGCGGCGTTCGTCTGTCGGACCTCGAGCCAGACGAGCGGGCGCGGGTTGTGCGTATGCGCGACCAGAGCGCCGAGCGCCTGCGTTACCTGGCCGACCTGGGCCTGGTGCCCGGCGCCGTGATCGAGATTATGGCGACGGCGCCCTTCGATGGCCCGCTTTCGATCCGCGTCGGCTCGGCGGTCTACGCCCTCGACCGGCGTATGGCGCGCACGATCGAGGTCGAGCGCATCGAGCGCGAGGAGCGTGTCTAGTACGACTGGCCCTCGCCCCACTGCCCCCTCTACCTGCGCATGGATATGGTTCAGATTTGCCGCTACCGCGCTCGCTCCTGTTGGGCGCGGCCTCTCTGGCTCCCCACGGCGCGGCGTAGCCGCGGCGTGCTCAGAGGAGCGCGTTGATCTCGGCGAGCTCCTCGGCGCTCAGGCGCCAGCCGGCGGCCTGCGCGTTCGCCTGCACCTGCTCGGGCCTCGTCGCCCCCGAGATCACCGAGCTGACCTGCGGCTGCGACAGCAGCCACGCGTGGGCCAGCTCGGTCATCGTGCGCCCGTGCTCGCGCGCCCAGTGCTCCAGCCGCTCGACCGTGGTGTAGCCCGCCTCGGTCATGTACTTCTGCACATAGGGGCTGCCCTCGCCGCGCGACCCGGCCGGCGGCGGCTCGCCCCGGCGATACTTGCCGGTCAGGAAGCCGCCGGCGAGCGGGAAGTAGGGCAGGATCCCGACCTGGTGGGCGTTGCAGTACGGGATCAGCTCCTGCTCGATCGCGCGCTCAAGCATATGGTAGTGGGGCTGGATGCTGACGAAGGGCGACCAGCCGCGCAGCTCGGCCAGAAGGTTGGCGCGCGCCAGCTGCCAGGCCGCGAAGTTTGAGGCGCCGACGTAGCGCAGCTTGCC
>JAAXUL010000089.1 GCA_013336035.1 Chloroflexales bacterium | reverse complement strand
CAGCGCGCCATAGCCGCTGATAGCAACCACCGCCCAGGCCAGAGGCTGGACCAGCGAGAGCGGCGGTGCGGCCAGGCTTAGAAGTGCCGCCGCCAGAGCCACCAGGGCCCAGGCGAAGATCGCCCCGAAGCCGCGAACTGCGCTGGCGATAGCCCCGGCTAGGGCCAGGAGCACCGCGGCGCCGCCGCCGAGCAGGGTGACGGCCAGCGCTCGCTCGCCCACGCCCAGCCCTGGGTTAACGCTAAGCGAGGCTGTGCCAAGCTCGAGCAGGGCCATGGGCGCCGCGGGCACTGCTGGGACAGAGAGGGCTGTCAGCGCGGCGGCAAGCAGGCTCACCGCAGCGGCCCCCAGGCCAAGCAGGCGCGTCGGCGCAACCCGCCCGACCGCGAAGCAGATAGCGGCGGTGAGTAGCAGGATGGCGAGTGTGGGGTACACCATTGGGGTGTCAGAAGTCGTAGGTCATGCCCAGACACGTATCGCACGGGTCTGTCGAGACGAAGATCAGGGCCGAGTCGTCCACAGTGGCGTTGACCAGCGCGGCCCGGGTCAGCAGGCGGTCGAGCTGGGGGGCGGGCTTACAGCTCACGGCGCTAAGGCGACCGCCCTCGGCCGCGACCTTGTAGTGGACAGGTCCGCGCGGCGCCTCGACCGCCGCCTCGCCTATGCCTGCGGGGAGGGCCTGTGGCAGGGCGCCGCGGATGGGGCCCACGGGCAGATCATGGACCGCCCGCCCAGCCAGCTTAAGGCTCTCGAGCGCCTCGAAAATGAGCACAGTTATGCGGGCGTAGACATCGCCGCCCTCCTGGGTGACCAGGGCGGTCTGCAGGTCGTCATAGGCTGCATACGGCGCATCGAGGCGCAGGTCGGCCTTCAGGCCGACAGCGCGGGCCAGCGGGCCGCCCAGGCCAAACTGCTCGGCGGCGCTTAGCGTGATCACGCCCACCTCGACGGTGCGGGCCAGCAGGAGACGCTGCGCGATGGTTTTGTCGGCCAGGGTGAAGAGGCGCTCGAGCGACTCGGCCATGACCCGGGCGATCGCCCCGCGGCCCTCGTCGGCAAGATCCTGGGCCACGCCGCCAGGCACCAGCCAGCCGCCCGGGGCTTTGCCCCGCAGCGAGAGTAGCGCCCCGGCAGCCGCCCGGCCCTCTGCGGCAAAGGCGGCGGCGACCTCGGGCAGGGCCAGCGCCTCGAAGATCGTCGCTACGGTGGCGAGGTGCGAGGTGGCCCGCTCGAGCTCGGCGGCGGCCACGCGCAGGACCTTGGCGCGCGCGGGGATGGCGATGGCGGCCAGGGCCTCGACGGCCTGGCAGAGGGCGAGCGCGTGGGCCATGCCGCACGTGGGGCACGCGGCCGTCGCCGCGGCCACGATCTGCTCGAAGCCCATCCGCCCGACGCGGGCGAACGGCGATCCATCGCCCGTCTCCGGGCGATACTCGACGTCCACGATCTGCTCGCCCTCAACCCTGAGGATCACCCGCTGCGGGTGCGCGAGGGCGGGGGCGCTCGGCCTGAGCGCCAGCGTGTAGGCCACAGACACTCTCCAGTGCACGCTGTTGGCGACGGCACAGAAATTATTCGTCGGCTCGCCTTACCCGCGACCGGCGTCGAAGGCGCATTATACCACCTCCTGCCCCTGGGGGCGGGCTCGGCTAGCCTGGTCGCTCCACCTACCACCGATCCACCCACGATCAACCCACGGTTTGATCAACCCGAGCTTGTATTTCGGTATGCTGCTTATCGTAAGAACGAGGGCGGCCGGAAGCCGGAAGCTAGTGAAAGAAGTGAGGAGTTGACGATGGGGCAGACACAGATCACCGTGGCGAACCAGACACTATGCCTGTGCTTCGACGGCGACAGCGGTCGTGGCGTGCTAGTACGTCTGAACGATGGTCTCGAGGCGCGCTTCAGCAGCCCCGAGTGTCTGCTCCACCTGCTCGAGGGGATGGTCGGCCGGCGGACCTGGCAGGCGCACCGCGAGCGGATCGAGGCCGAGATTGCTCTGATCCAGGCGTGTGCCTGAGGGGCCAGGCTGCCCCAGAAAACGAAAGCCGGGCGCGGAGGAAGTTTGCCTTCCCCTCCGCGCCCGTCTGATTCCCCGCCGGTGCTATAATCTCAGCTATCGACTTGCAGCTGATGGAAGGGAGCGCTCGATGGCAGCGGAGAGCAGGGCCGACGCCGTGCAGGCGGATCGTGACTATATTCTCCAGACCTACCTCAAGCCTGACTTTGTGATCGAGCGCGGCGAGGGCGTCTACCTGTTCGATACCGAGGGCCGTCGCTATCTCGACTATGTGAGCGGCATCGCCGTCAACGCGCTTGGTTACGGCGACCCCGAGGTCACCCGCACCATCGCCGAGCAGGCCGCGAAGCTCATCCACGTCTCTAACCTCTACCATACTGCCCCCGCCGGCGATCTCGCCCGCCGCCTGGTTGAGAGCAGCCCCGCCTTCGACCGGGTCTTCTTCGGCAACAGCGGCACCGAGGTGGTCGAGGGCGCGCTGAAGTTCGCCCGGCGCTACGCCCGCGACCGTTTCGGCGAGGGCAAGACGGCGATCGTCGCCTTCGATGGCTCCTTCCACGGCCGCACCATGGGCGCAGTGGCCATCACCGCCCGCGAGAAGTACCGTGAGCCCTTTATGCCCGTGATGCCCGGCGCCCGCTTCGCGCGCTACAACGACGTCGCCTCGCTCGAGGCGGCCATGGGCGACGATGTCTGCGCCGTGATCCTCGAGCCTGTGCAGGGCGAGGGCGGGCTCATGGTCGCCGACCCGGCCTTCCTGCGGGCCGCCCGCGAGCTCTGCGACCGCCACGGCGCCCTGCTGATCTTCGACGAGATCCAGTGCGGCATGGGCCGCACCGGCACCCTCTGGGCCCACGAGCCCAGCGGCGTGCGCGCCGACCTGATGACCGTGGCCAAGCCTCTGGCCGGGGGCCTGCCTATTGGCGCTGTGTTGCTCAGCCAGGCCGTGGCCGATACCATCCATGTGGGCGACCACGGCACCACCTTTGGCGGCAACCCCCTGGCCACCGCCGTCGGCGACGCGGTCTTACGCCGCGTCAGCGACCCGGCCTTCCTCGCCCACGTGCGCGAGGTGTCCAGCTACCTCGACGAGTCGCTCCAGGATCTGGCCGCCGATCTGTCCGGCACCATCATCGAGCTGCGCGGGCGCGGCCTGATGCGCGGCCTGCGCCTGGCCAGCCCGGCCGCGGTCGCCCGCGAGGCCGCCCAGCGCCGCGGCCTGCTCGTCGCCACGGCAGGTGATGACGTGGTGCGCCTGCTGCCGCCCCTGATCATCGAGCCGCGCCACGTCGACGAGGCCGTCGCCGTGCTCCGCCAGGCCCTCAAATAGCGCGGCACGGGGTGTGCGCCACCGCGGCCTAGGCTCTCCGCACACCTCACCGCTTACACCGCAGGTGGCCGCTAATTATGAAGAAAGGCAAGCACCATGCCTGTCGTAGCATTGATCGGCGCCCAGTGGGGCGATGAGGGCAAGGGCCATCTGGTTGATCTGCTGGCGAGCAAGGCGCGTCTGGTGGTCCGCTATGGCGGCGGCAATAACGCCGGGCACACGGTGGTCAACCACCTCGGCACTTTCAAGCTGCACCTAGTGCCCTCGGGTATCTTCGACCCCGCCACGGTCAATGTGATCGGCCCTGGTGTGGTTGTCAACCCCGAGGTGCTGCTTAGCGAGATCAAAGACCTGGAGGCCCGCGCCGTCTCGACCGCCAAGCTCTTTGTCAGCGAGCGGGCCCACGTGATCATGCCCTACCACGTGATGCTCGACCAGCTCCAGGAGGAGTCGCGCGGCGAGGGCAAGATTGGCACCACTGGCCGCGGCATCGGCCCGGCCTACGCCGACAAGATGAGCCGCACCGGCATCCGGGTGGCCGACCTGCTCCACGAGGAGACCTTGCTCAACCGGCTGCGCGTAGTCCTCGAGGAGAAAAATCGGGTCCTGACCCGGCTCTATAATGCGAAGCCGCTCTCGCTCCATGACACCTATCTGCGCTACCTCGACCTCGGACGCCAGCTGAGCGACCATATCAGCAATGTCCACCCGATCATCCACAGAGCGCTTGAGAAGGACTTCCCGGTGCTGCTCGAGGGCGCCCAGGGCTCGCTGCTCGACGTAGATCATGGCACCTATCCGTATGTGACCTCGTCGCCGCCCGGGGCCGCGGGGGCATGCCAGGGCGCGGGCATCGGCCCGACGGCGATCAGCTCGGTGATCGGCGTGCTGAAGGCCTACACCACCCGCGTGGGCGAGGGCCCCTTCCCCAGCGAGATCGAAGGCCCCGAGGCCGATGTGCTGCGCCAGATCGGCATGCCCTGGGCCGAGGTCGGCACGACCACCGGTCGTCTGCGCCGGGTGGGCTGGTTCGACGCCGTGATGTCGCGCTACGCCGTGCAGATCAACGGCATCGACACCCTGGCCATCACCAAGCTCGACGTCCTCGACACGCTCGAGACGATCAAGGTCTGCGTTGGGTACAGGCTCCACGAGACCCAGCTCGAGTATCCGCCTGCCACCGTCGCCGTGCTCAGCCAGGTCGAGCCGATCTACGAGGAGTTGCCGGGCTGGCAGACGCCCACCAGCGACATCCGCCGCTTCCAGGATATGCCCGAGGCCGCTCAGGCCTACGTCGCGCGCCTCTGCCAGCTCGTCGGCGCCCGGCTCGGCATCATCTCTGTCGGCCCCGGGCGTGACCAGACGATCGTGGTCAACGAGGTGTTTTAGGCGCCGGGGTCGGGCGCCACGTGGCCGAGGTAGGGGCGGAGCGCATACGCCGCCCCTATGTGCTGGCTCGGGGACGCGCCCTGGCGCTTAGCGCACCAGCTTCTTCTGTAGCTCCAGGTTCGATGGCTCGACCAGGATCGCACCGTCGGGGAAGATGATGGTAGGCACGCTGCGGTAGCCGTTGTTGACGCGGATGACGTAGTCCGCTGCCGCCTCGTCCTCCTCGATATTGACATAGGTGAAGGGCACCTTGCTTTGCTCGAGGACGCGCTGGGCGCGGCGGCAGTCGGAGCACCAGCTGGTGCCGTAGATGACGATGGCCTGGTCGATGGTCATGTGCTTCCTCGTGGTGAGTGTAATTCCGTAGAGCTTTATTATACCGGGATTGTGAATTAGGACGCAAAGGATCGGGGGTTGAAAAACATTAATTTTTCGCCCGCGCAACAAAATTTCAACCATTTGCAACTCCTTTGTACAGGGTGAATGGTTTGACAGGCGCTTTTGGCGTGTGCTACCATAGCTAGCGCTGGTGAGACTTTTCCTAACATAATTCCGCGGAAGGCCACCGCCGACACCGTGCGCGAAGACGCTCGCGGGCTGTCGCCGCTCTGACGTCGCGCCGCTGCTCTGGGCGCCGCCTAGAGCTGCTGAGGAGCTTGCAAGCATCATGAAGCTGCACGAGTACCAGGCCCGCGATCTGCTCGCAACGTATGGCATTCCCGTGACCGGTGGCGGCGTCGCCTCTACCCCCGCAGAGGCTCGCGCCATCGCTGAGCAGCTTGGCCGGCGTGTTGTCGTCAAGGCCCAGGTCTTCGTGGGCGGTCGCGGCAAGGCCGGCGGCGTGAAGCTGGCCGACACCCCCGAGCAGGCTGAGCAGGTGGCTGGCCAGATCCTCGGCATGGACATCAAGGGCCTGACGGTCGAGAAGGTGCTGGTGGCCGAGGCGATCACCTACCAGAAAGAGATCTACCTCAGCGCCATCCTTGACCGCGCCACCAAGCGCGTGATGATGATCGCCTCGGCCGAGGGCGGCGTCGAGATCGAGGAGGTCGCCAAGACCAACCCCGGCGCGATCATCAAGATCCCGGCCCACCCCACCCTCGGCCTCCAGGACTACCAGGCCCGAGAGCTGGCCTTCGGCATCGGCCTCACCGACGGGAAGCAGGCGCGCCAGTTTGCGCAGATCGCCACCGCCCTCTACCGCGTCTTCGTCGAGACCGACGCCTCCCTGGCTGAGATTAACCCCCTGGTTATCCGCGATGACGGCAGCCTTCAGGCCCTCGACTCGAAGGTTTTGCTTGACGACAGCGCGCTCTTCCGCCACCCCGACCTGGCGGCACTGCGCGACTCGTCCGACGAGCCCGAGGCCGAGCGCCTCGCCCGCCAGGCCGATATCACCTTTATTAAGCTCGACGGCACGATTGGCTGTATGGTCAATGGCGCTGGCCTGGCCATGGCCACAATGGATGTGGTCAAGCTCTACGGCGGCGAGCCCGCCAACTTCCTCGACATCGGCGGCGGCGCCGGTAAAGACAAGGTCAAGGCCGCCCTGCAGATCATCCTGGCCGACCCGAACGTCAAGGCCGTGATGTTCAATATCTTCGGCGGCATCACCCGCGTCGACGAGGTCGCCCGTGGGATCATCGCCGCCCTCGAGGAGGTGCCCACCAACGTGCCGATGGTGGCCCGCCTTACCGGCACCAACGAGGAGGAGGGCCGCCGCCTCCTGGCCGAGTCGAAGCTTATCCCCGCGGCCACCCTGGGCGAGGCCGCCCAGAAGGCTGTCGCCGCCGCACAGGCCGTCGGCTAGGCTTGCATCCCGCTACGACACCCCTACTCACGATAGACCTCGGGCGCCGCCGCCGCCATGCCGCGGCCACATAGGCGGCGCCTGGTCCCATACTAAAGATGAGACGATGACCAAGCGTGCCCTTATCACCGGGATTACAGGGCAGGACGGCAGTTACCTTGCCGAGTTCCTGCTGAGCAAAGGCTATGAGGTTGTCGGGATGGTGCGCCGCACCAGCACCGTCACCTTCGAGCGTATCAAGCATATTCAGCCGCGCCTCATGCTGGTGACCGGCGACCTCGCCGATGAGATCTCGCTGATCTCTATCCTGCGCGAGTTTCGCCCCAGCGAGGTCTATAACCTGGCGGCACAGTCCTTTGTCCAGACCTCGTGGCCCCAGCCGGTCTTCACCGGCGAGACGACCGCTATCGGCGTCACCCGTATGCTCGATGCCGTGCGCCTCGTCGACCCGAACATCCGCTTCTATCAGGCGAGCAGCAGCGAGATGTTCGGTAAAGTCCAGGCTGTCCCCCAGAAAGAGACCACGCCCTTCTACCCCCGCAGCCCCTATGGCGTGGCTAAGGTCTACGGGCACTGGATCACGGTTAACTACCGCGAGAGCTACGACATGTTCGCCTGCTCGGGGATCCTCTTTAACCACGAGAGTCCGCGCCGCGGCCTGGAGTTTGTGACCCGCAAGATCTCTAACGGTGTGGCCCGGATCAAGCTCGGCCTCGACACTGAGCTGCGCCTCGGCAACCTCGACGCCCGGCGCGATTGGGGCTTCGCCGGCGACTACGTCGAGGCGATGTGGCTCATGCTCCAGCAGGATCAGCCCGATGACTATGTCGTGGCCACCGGCGAGACCCACTCGGTGCGAGAGTTCTGTGAGGTTGCCTTCGGCCACGTTGGGCTCGACTACAGCAATTATGTCGTCATCGACGAGCGCTACATGCGTCCGGCCGAGGTGGATCTGCTCATTGGCGACCCTGCCAAGGCTTGCGAGGTGCTCGGGTGGGCCCCAAAGACCAGCTTCCCCGACCTGGTTCGGATGATGGTTGATGCGGACGTGCAACTACTCAAGGAGCAGTATCGATGACTCAGGCGGAAATCCGACTGATTGAGGAGGGCTGGGACGCTCTGGTCGAGCGGCTTGGAATGGCCGAGGCGACGCGCTTCGTCATGCTCCTTGACCGCCGCACGGGCGGCGCCCTACAGCACCTGCGCGCACTCTGGACGTCGCCGTCGCACGGCCGCCAGCGGCGCGCCAACCCTGCTGCACTGCACGGGCAATCCGTCGCTCAGTTCGACGCCTAGGTCGCGCAGAGCTAGCTCACCGCCTCAATGATGAGCAGGCCCGGAGGTGCCATCTCCTGGCCTGCTTTGCTATTGGTGGCGCCGCCGCGCCCGGCCTAAACCCCGCCCTGCGGCGTCTCTTCGCGCTCTAGCGAGCCCTCGAGGGCGGCCAGGCGCGCGCCCGCCGTGCGCCGCCAGGCCTCATCCTCCACCTGCATGGTCCGCACCCGGTAGAGGATCTCATGCTGGACGCGCCGCACCCCGCCCACCAGGTCGGCCAGCAGGCCGATCAGGAAGGTTATCAGCGCCATCACCACCAGGATGCCGCCCACGAGCAGCGACTGGTCGTTTGAGCGCGAGTCGGCGAACCAGTAGAGCCGCCGCCCGATGAAGATGTACAGCGCCCAGAGCAGCAGCAGCGCCCCCGGCGTGAAGAGAGCCGCCGCGATATAGCTGAAGACCTTCAGGGGCTCGTAGGTGCTGTAGGTGCGGGCGATGATCGCCGCCTGGCGCTTGATAAAGTTCCAGTTGCCCCGGTGCAGCCGCGAGGGCCGGTCAACGTAGTTGGTGCGGATGGGCACCGCCACCACCGTCAGGCGCCGCTTACCGGCCTGGATCAGCGCCTCGACCGTGTACGAGAACTCGGTCGTCACGAAGGTGCGCAGGGCCGCCTCGCGCGAGAGGGCCCGGAAGCCGCTGACCGTATCGGGCACGTCGGTCTCTGAGGCCCAGCGCACCACCGAGCTGCCAATATTCTGCAGGGTCTTCTTGAGCGGCGAGAAGTGCTCGATGCTCTGGACCTGCCGGTCGCCAACGACGATGTCGGCGCGGCCCTCGACGATCGGCGCCACGAGGTGCGGGATCTCGTCGCCTGGGTACTGGTTGTCGGCGTCGGTGTTGACGATGATGTCGGCGCCCAGGCGCAGCGCGGTGTCCACGCCGGCCTGGTAGGCCGTGGCCAGGCCCTTGTTCGCCGTGTGGCGCACGACGTGGTCGGCGCCGGCCCGCAGCGCCACGGCCACCGTGTCGTCGCTGCAGCCGTCGTCGACGATCAGCACCTCTACGTGGCTGATGCCGGGGATGTCGCGCGGGATGCTGGCGATCACCGCCCCGATCGTCTCGCGCTCGTTAAGCGCCGGTATCTGCACGATCAGCTTCATGGGCCCCATTATACACCGGAGGGCGCCATTGCCCCCAGGGAGCTTGGCCTCGCTCGGGCCTTACTTGGGCGTCGCCTCGCCGCTGATGAAGCGCTCGGTGTAGTCGTGGGCCTCGTAGTCGGTGTACTGCTTCGGCGGCGTCTTCATGAAATAGCTGCTCGGCGCGTAGAGCGCCCCGCCGATGCCGCGGTCGAGGGCCAGCTTGGCGCAGCGGATGGCGTCGATCACCACGCCCGCCGAGTTCGGCGAGTCCCAGACCTCGAGCTTCAGCTCGATGTTCAGCGGCACATCACCAAAGGTCGTCCCCTCCATTCTGATGTAGGCCCACTTGCGGTCGCCCAGCCATGGCACATAGTCGCTCGGGCCCACATGCACCGACTCCGCGGGCAGCTCGTAGTTGAGCTGGCTGGTGACGGCGTTGGTCTTGCTGATCTTCTTGCTCTCGAGGCGCTCGCGCTCGAGCATATTCAGGAAGTCGGTGTTGCCGCCGAAGTTGAGCTGGTAGGTCCGGTCCAGGCGCACGCCGCGCTCTTTGAAGAGCGTGGTCAGCACGCGGTGGGTGATCGTGGCGCCGACCTGGCTCTTGATGTCGTCGCCGATCATGGGCAGCCGCTTCTCCTCGAAGCGCTTGCGCCAGTACTCCTGGCTGGCGATGAAGACCGGCACGCAGTTGATGAAGGCGCACCCGGCCTCGAGGATCTGCTCGACATACCATTTGGTGGCCATCTCGCTGCCCACCGGCAGGTACGAGATCACCACGTCGGTCTTCGTGTCTTTAAGGATGCCGACGATGTCGTCGGTATCGCGCTTCGCCTTCGTGATCACCTGGCTCAGGTATTTGCCGATGCCGTCGTGGGTCATCCCCCGCGAGACCGGCACCCCCAGGTGGGGCACCGCGCTGAACTTGTAGGTGTTGTTCGGGTAGGCGAAGATCGCCTCGGCTAGGTCCTGGTCGACTTTGGTGTCGGCGATATCGAAGGCGGCCGAAAACTCGATATCGCTAATATGATAGCCGCCCAGGTTGATGTGCATCAGCCCGGGGATGTCGTCGCCCTCTTTGGCGTCGCGGTAGTAGTGCACACCCTGCACGAGGGAAGAGGCGCAGTTGCCTACGCCAATAATCGCCACACGGATCTTTTTGCTCACAAGCAGCCTGCCCTTTCAACTGGGTGCTCGCCGACTCCCCTTCATTTGGCCAGCGACGGGCTATCATACTGCGGCTGATCTGGTTTGGCAAGCTCGCCGAATGGTGAGGATCTGGCCAGAGGCGACTCTGCGCCGCCCGTGGCCTTGACCCTGCCGCACCTTTCAGTGTATGCTTCGGGCAAGCTATTGCCACGCGGGCAGCGCGCCCGCCCATACCGCGGCATTACGATGGCTGACACTCCCGCTCCACCCAGTAAGCCCATCGAGCAGGCCGGCGCCGACTCGCTCGACTATCTGATCGTCCGTGTCGGCGGCGAGCTGTTTGCCCTCGCCGGGCCCTGTGTGCGCGAGATCGCTCGCTGGCACGCCCCTGTCCCCGTGCCCGGCGCGCCCGCCGTCATTCCCGGGATCATCGGCCAGCGGGGCGTGGTGCTGCCCGTGGTCGATCTACGACTGGTGCTCGGTCTGCCCGCCACCCCGCCCGCGCGCTCGACCCGGCTCGTCATCGCCCAGCACGAGGCGACCGACCTGGCCCTGCTCGTCGATGAGGTGCTCGACCTGGCCCGCCTGTCCGGCGCCGCCCTGGCCTTGCCCCCTGCCGCCCTCGACCCCGGCCGGGCCCGCCTGCTCGCGGCCGTTGCCCGCCACGGCGATCTGCCCCTCGGGGTGATCAATCTGGCCGCCCTGATCATCGCCGTGCAGGAGGGCCTGTAGTGGACGGCCCCCTTCGTGGCCTTGTGCCGTTGCAGTATAGGTCTGTCGTACTATGAGCGCAGAGCTGCTGCTTGAGGTTCACACTGCGACGCGGCGCTACCTGGTGCCGCAGGCCCACCTCGACCATCTTGCCCAGATGGTCACCAGCCACGCCCCCGCACCCGCCCGGCGCAGCACTGCCCTTGTCTGCCGCGAGCTGGGGCCCCTGCTCGACCCTGCCGACGCGGGCGGGCCCGGCAGGCGCCACGCCCTTACGGTAGAGCTGCGCCGGCGCACGGTAGCCCTGCTGGTCGAGCGGGCCGAGAGCCTCGCGACCCATGGCGTCGTGCAGCCGATCGGGGCCCTGCTGGCCCGGCGCCTGGCCCAGCCCTGGGTGCTCGGCGCTGTCCTCGTCGGCGATGACCCTGTGCTCGTCCTCGACCTGCGGCGCATCGCCGCCGATGTGGCCCTTGGCGCGGTGTAGACGCCCCGCGGCGGCCTTGGTGTGGGAATGACCGGTAGTTAACGACGCCTCAGCGGGGCGTCGCGGAAACGGACAGACGCCTATGCAACACACAGCCCGACAGCTCGCTGTCGCCGCGGATCAGGATCAGGCCACTATTCTGCGGGGCAACGCGGCCATGCTCCGTCTGCTGGCCATCAGCGGCATAGCCCTCGTGCTGATCTTCTGGGCCGGTGTGCTTATCATGTGGGGCGCCGCCCGCATTGACAGCAGCTCCGTGGGCATAGTGTCGCTGATCAGCGCCGTCACCCTCGCGGCCTACGGGGCCGCCTTCGCCCTGATGCGGCGCGGACGAGCTACGCTCGGCGGGCGCGTGCTCTTCTACGGCATGGTCCTCTGCGCGGCTGTGGGCACCCTGCTGTTTGGCGGGTTCGCCGGCCCCCTGGCTATAGCCTTCTTCGTGCCCGTGGTCAGCGCCGGGCTCCTCGGCAGCGGGCGTGACAGCCTCTTCGTCACCCTGTCCGCTATCGCCCTCTACCTTGCCCTGGCCCTCACCCAGGTGGCCGGCCTCTACGCGCCGATGGCGCTGCCCCTCCCGGTGAGCGTCGTCGCCTTCGTCCCTACGGCGGGCTTCCTTGCCGCGATGGCCTGGCTCAGCGGCCGCGACCTCGCGCGCGTGGCCGGGGAGTCGCAGGAGCGGGCCGAGGAGCTGATGCACAAGACCGAGCAGCTGCTCGAGAAGAACATCCAGCAGGTCGAGCTTGGCAGCGAGCTGGCCGCGGCGGCCCAGGAGCTACAGGTGGCCTCGCAGCAGCAGGCCAGCGGCGCCACCGAGCAGGCCAGTGCCGTCAGCCAGGTCTCGACCACGATCGAGGAGCTAGGCAGCACGGCCCGCCAGATCGCTCAGTCGTCCGACCATGTCTCGCAGGCCGCCCAGCAGACCCTCGAGAACCTGAGCGACGGCCAGAGCGCTGTGGACGAGAGCATCCAGGCCATGGAGCGCATCCGTGGCCGCGTCTCTGATGTCTCGACCCGCATCCTGAGCCTGGGCGAGCGCTCGCAGCAGATCGGCGAGATCATCGACCTGATCGACGATATCTCTGACGAGACCCACCTGCTGGCCCTCAACGCGGCGATCGAGGCCGCCGGCGCGGGCGAGCACGGGCGCCGCTTCGCGGTCGTCGCCGCCGAGGTGAAGAGCCTGGCCAACCGTACCCTGGCCGCGGCCCGCGAGGTCAAGGGCGTGATCGCCGAGATCCGCCAGGCCACCGCCGCGGCCGTCCTGGCCGCCGAGGAGGGCAGCAAAGAGGTCGAGCGGGGCGTCGAGCTGGCCCACCGGGCCGGCCAGACGATGGACAATATCGTCATGGTGGCCGAGCGCACGGCGCAGAGCGCCGCCGAGATCGGCCTGGCAACCGCCCAGCAGCAGAGCGCCAGCGAGCAGGTGGTCGAGACTATGCGCGAGATCGCCGAGGTGGCCCGCCAGAGCGCCCTCGGCGCCCGCCAGATGGCCGAGTCGTCCGCCATCCTCACAGCGATCGCTGATCGCCTCCACGGCATCGTCTCCAGCGACCAGTAGCGTCACCCCTTGTGGGCGTCCGCAAGGGGCGCCCACAAGAGGTGGCCACAAGAGGCGCCCCAACCGTGGATCTTACTGCCTTCCACAACCAGTTCCGCGAGGAGACGGCTGAGAACATCCGCATCCTTGGCGACGGACTCATCGCCCTCGAGGGTGCGGGCGACGAGGGCGCCCAGAAGGCCCACATCGATCGGATCTTCCGCGCGATGCATACGGTCAAGGGCTCGGCGCGCATGCTCGGCTTCGAGAGCGTCGGCCGTCTGGCCCACGCCCTCGAGAACCTGCTCGGCGATCTGCGCCAGGGCCGCCGCGCGATGGACCGCGACCTCGCCGACGCGCTTCTGGCGGCCGGCGACGCCATCCTCGCCCTCACCGCCGCCCTTGTCGAGGGCCGCCAGGCCACTGTGGACGTGGACGCGATCATCGCGGGGCTGCCGGCAGGGGCGCGGGGCGATGTCGCCCCTGCCGCCGATATGCCCGCAGCCCCCGCCGCACCTGTGGACGCCCCGCCGCCCCAGCCGGCCCTGGTCCCCGCCCGTGGCGCGGCCCGCCAGACGGTGCGCGTGCGTGTTGATCGCCTTGACCGAATGCTCAACCTGGCCGGCGAGCTGGTGATGGGGCAGCAGGCTCTGGCCAACCACGTCGAGCAGATCGCCGCGCTCCAGCAGCTTGTCGCGCACCAGGGCCGGGCTCTGACCGCCCTCGAAGACGAGCTGGGCCGCTTGCGCTTCTCGCCGGTCCAACGCCAGAGCCTCGATCAGCGCCTCCGCGACCTTCGATCGGGCCCTCGCGATCCGCCCCGGGCACGTCCCGGCCCTCTGGCGGAAGGCCGACGTGCTGCGGCGGAAGGGAGACCTCGCGGGGGCGGAGGGCCTCCTCCGCCGGGCCACCGCCGCGAACCCCACCTTCCAGCTTGCGTGGGTGAACCTCGCCCAGGTCCTCAACGCGCGGGCCGAGGAATCGTCGCGCTCCGGCCGGACCGAGATCGCCCAGGCGCTCAGCGGTGAGGTCGTGGAGATCGCCGCGAGGCACGAGGGAGGCCGGGCCGGACGGGAGGCGGGCGGGCGCGAGAGCGTCGTCCTCCTCCGCG
>JAAXUL010000675.1 GCA_013336035.1 Chloroflexales bacterium | reverse complement strand
CCTTCTTCTCCTGAAGGAAAAATTTGATCTTGGACTATTTGAAAATCCTTATGTGGATGAAAAAAAAGCCGAGGAAGTGCTGAAAGCCGAATCCCTTCCACGTGAGCGGCGGGGCAGAGTTCGCGGTCGAGGTCGATCCGCAAGCCCCGCAGGTCAGGGTACTCCAGCGCGACCACCTGGCCCATGCCCCACAGCGCGGCCTGCTCTACCCCGCCGACGCTGTCGCCCGGCGCGGCGGCCTGGGCGCCGCTAGTGACCACCCAGAGGGCCGGCGGCTCGCTGTAGCTTTGCAGCAGCGCCTGCACCGCGCTGAGGCAGCTGCCCAGCCCGTGCCGCGAGGCGGACGCGAGCTCTGCCGATGTGCCTGCCCGCTGGTCTAGCCCCCACAGGTGGACCACGCCGCGCGGCCTGCCGACCCGCTTCAGGGCGCGGCCGTAGTCGGCGGGGGACTCGCTGTCGATGCGCAGGGCGCCCCCCGCGAGCTCGGCGTAGGCCGCGCCGGCGAAGGCCAGCGTCGAGGGCTGGCCGCGCTCGCGCAGCGCCGCGGCCAGCGCCTCGCCCACCCCTGCCCTGTCGGCGAGGATGAGCCACTCGCCCCCTGGGGCGACCTCGGCCGGGCCAGCCTGGGCGATGACGACGGCCTGCTCGGGCCGGACCCCCGCCTCGGCGTCGGGGGCGACCCAGGTCGGGTGCTGGAACCCCGCCTCGAGCAGGGCGGCCGACCACTGCTCGGGCGCCAGCAGCGGGTAATCGGGGCGCCGCTCCAGATCCTTGAAGCGCCACCAGCCCTCGGTCAGGCCGAAGGTGATATCGACCCAGCTGCTGCGGCCGGTGACCTCCAGCAGCACCAGGAGGCCGTCCGGGGCCAGCAGTCGCCGGGCGTTCACCAGGGTCTGGCGAATGTCCTGGGTCGCGTGGAGCACGTTGGCCGCGATGACGATGTCGTGCTGGTGCGGGGCGAAGCCTTGCTCGCCGGGGTCGCGCTCGATGTCCAGGCTCTGGTAGCGGACGAAGCCGTAGCCCCCGAAGCGCTGCCTGGCCTCGGCGAGGAAGCCGGCGCCGACGTCGGTGAAGAGGTACTCCGCCCGCCCGTCCGGCATCGCGGGCAAGAGGTAGGCGGTCGTGCCGCCGGTCCCAGCCCCGATCTCAAGCACCCGCAGCCCTCTGCCGGCGGGCAGCCCGGCGATCGCCGCGCTCACCGCCTGCTGCACCAGGCTGTTCATCATCCGGAACGGCGGGGCGTCGCGGTAGAGCCGGCTCGCGCTGTCGCCGCCGCCGAATAGCAGGGCCACCGGGTCCTGGCTGCCCCGCAGCACCTCGGCCAGGCTGGCCCCGCACCGCCCCACCAGGCTGAGCTCCGGCGCCGCGACCTGGCCGTAGCGCGCGAGCAGGGCCGCCTCATGGGCCTGGGTCGGGCCGCTAGCGCCCTCGGGCGCCCGCTCCACCACCCACTCGTCGCCGTCGCGCCGCAGCACCTGCGCCTCGGCGAGCACGCCGAACAGGCGCCCCAGCAGCCGGCGGTGCTGCGGGATCACGCGCAGCTGGGCGGCGACCTGCTCCAGGCGGTGGCGGCTGCCGCGCCGCAGCGAGAGCCCGAGCCGGGCCAGGGCGGCCGTGATATGCTCGACCGTGAGCGCCGACAGGGCTGCGTGGGCCTCGGCGTACAGGCGCAGCTCATGCTCGTGCTGGGCCTGTAGCTGGTGGAGCCCCATGGTCAGAGCCTGCCCCATCTGCTCAGGGTGAGGCAGGTAGTCCGGCCGCAGGCCATAGTGGGGCTGCCTCTGCCAGCCCACCTCGTAGAGCCACTGCCGCCAGGGCTCCCGCTGCGCCACCTCGGCGCCCATGGCGGCGCGCAGCTCGAAGCCTTCGACCGCGGCGATCAGCTGGCCCGTCGCGTCCAGCAGGCTGATATCCCAGCTGTGCCGCCCGGCTCGCCGGGCGTGCCCCCACCAGGCCTGGCCTGTGACGGGCCCGTACACCCGTAGCGCCTTGAGCCCGAACGGGATCATTGTCTCGGCCGCCCCATCCTCGATGTCCAGGGCCCCGGTGAGCTGGAAGCAGGCGTCCAGCAGGCCGGGGTGGATGACGTGGCCGGCCATGCCGGCGATCGCCTGGGGCATGCGCAGCCTGCCCAGGACCTCGGCCTCGCCGCGCCACACGCGCTCTAGCCAGCGGAAGGAGGGGCCAAGCGCGATCTGTCTGGCCTCGAGGGCGCTGTAGAGCGCCGCAGGGTCGACCTCCTCCTGGCAGCCCCCGCGCAGCGCATCGAGGCTGACAGTCGCCCGGCCCGGCTCGTCGCGGATGACCAGGCGCCCCACGCTGTGAGTCTGGGGCTCGGCCGCGACGCCGTCGTGCTCGGGCAAGCTGATCACCTGGATGTCCGCCTGCGCGATGGCCCCCGCGCCCGTGGCTGCCGGCTTGAGCAGCGCCTGCACCCTGCGCCCCTCTCCGGGCGGCACCGCCAGGGCCTTGGGGAAGGCCACGTCCTCCAGGGCCAGGCCCCGGCGCGGGTAGAGCTCGTCGGCCCCGTTTAGGACCATGGCCAGCTGGCAGGCCCCCGGCGCGATCAGCTGGCCGAAGACCGCGTGCTCGGCCAGGTAGGGGAGGGCGGCGACGCTGAACATCGTCTCGAGGGCGCTCGTGTCGAGCAGCGGCAGGCGCATCAGCGTGTCGACAAGCGGGCGCACCGCCCCGCCAGACCGCGTCGGCGCGAGGTCCACCCAGCAGCGCTGGCGCTGGAAGGGGTAGGTCGGCAGCGCGACCTTCCGGCGCTGGTAGCCGCGCTCGAACGCCCCCCAGTCCACCTCGACGCCCCGCACATACAGCTCGCCAAGGCTCTGCAGCATCTGCTGCCAGTCGGGGCGATCGGCGCGCAGGCTCGGCAGCCAGGCGCCCGCGCCCTCCGGCAGACAGGCCCGCCCCATCCCCAGGAGGGTGGGCAGCGGCCCCGGCTCTACGAACAGGGCGCAGCCCTGCTGGCTCAGCGTGGCCATCCCCTCGGCAAAGCGCACGGGCTGGCGCAGGTGGCGCACCCAGTACTCCGGGTCGGCGACCTCGTCGCCGGCGAGCCCGCCCGTGACGTTGGAGACCAGGGGGATACGGGGGGGCGCGTAGCGCGCCGCGCGCGCCGCCGCGCGGAACGGCGCCATCATCGGCTCGATCAGCGGCGAGTGGAAGGCGCCGGCGATCGCCAGCTTGCGCGCCTTAAGCCCGCGGGCCGACAGCTCCTCGACGATCGACTGCACCGCCTGGGCTATCCCCGAGATAACCAGGCTGCCAGGGCCGTTGAGCGCCGCGAGCGACACCTCGCCCTCATAGCGCCGCAGCACCTCCGCCACCGTGGCCTCGTCCGCCTGGAGCGCGGCCATTGCGCCGGTCGCGGCGAGCGCCTGCGCCAGCCGGCCCCGCGTGGCCACCAGTCGCAGCCCATCCTCAAGGCTGAACACCCCCGCGCAGCAGGCCGCCGCGTACTCGCCGAGGCTGTGCCCCATAACGACGTTCGGCAGCACGCCCCACGACTGCCACAGATCGGCCAGGGCGTACTCGATCACAAAGATGGCCGGCTGGGTGTAGGCCGTCTGGCTCAGCAGGTCGGCCCGGCTATCGTGCGGGCTCGCCCCGCGCAGGTCCGGGTACAGAACGTCGAGCAGCGACTCGCCAAGATGGTCGCGCAGGATCTCGTCGCAGGCCTCGAGGGTCGCGCGAAAGCGCGGCTGCGTCATATAGAGCTCGCGCCCCATGCCCACGTACTGGCAGCCCTGGCCGGTGAACAGGAAGGCCAGCCGGCGCTGCTCGCGCGGCTGGGCGCAGCCCAGCGCCGCGCCCGTCAGCTCGCGCCCGTCGACGAACGCGGCGAGCTGCTCGGCCAGCTGCGGGCCGGTCTCGCCGTGGAGCGCCAGCCTGTGCTCGAAGTGCGTGCGCCCCACGGCGGCGGTGAAGCAGACGTCGCCCGCGTCGATCTGCGCGTCGGCGGCCAGGGCCGCCTCGTAGCGCGCCGCCAGGTCGCGCAGCGCGCCTTCGCTCGTCGCCGAGAGGGCGAGCAGGTGGCGTGGGCGATCCAGCGGGCTAGAGGGCCGCGGGCCCGGCTCCGGCGGCGGCTCCTCGATGATCAGATGCACATTGGTGCCGCTGAGGCCGAACGAGCTGAGCCCCGCCATGCGCGGCCGGCCCTCCCAGGGGCTCAGGGTCGTCGGCACCACGAGCGGCAGCTCGCGCCAGGGGAGGCGCGGATTCGGCTCGTGCAGGTGCAGGCTGGGCGGGATCGCGCCGTGCTGCATGCCGAGCACCACCTTCATCAGGCCCGCCACCCCCGCCGCGGCGTCGAGGTGGCCGAGATTGCTCTTCACCGAGCCGATCGCCAGGGGCGCCTCGCGCCGGGCGCCGAAGACCTTGGCCAGGGCCAGGATCTCGATCGGGTCGCCCAGGCTTGTGCCGGTGCCGTGGGCCTCGACGTACTGGATCTGCTCGGCGCTCACCCGCGCGTTCCTCAGCGCCTGGCCGAGCAGCTCTTGCTGGGCTAGCCCGTTTGGCGTCGTCACCGTCCGGCTCCGGCCGTCGTGGTTCACCGCCGAGCCGCGGACCAGCGCCAGGATGGGGTCGCCGTCGCGCACGGCGTCAGAGAGCCGCTTCAGCACGATCACGCCGCAGCCCTCGCCGCGGGCGAAGCCGTCGGCCTTGGCGTCGAAGGCCTTCGAGCGCCCGTCAGGGGCCAGGGTCTGCATCTGGCAGAGCGCGATCGTGCCCTCTGGGCCGAGCATAAGGCTCACCCCACCCGCCAGGGCCAGGCCGCACTCGTTGGCGCGCAGCGACTGGCAGGCCAGGTGGATGGCCAGCAGCGACGAGGAGCAGGCCGTGTCGACCTGCATCACCGGGCCGTGGCAGCCGAGGATGTGGGCGATGCGTCCGGCGGCCATGGCCCGCAGGGCGCTCAGGGTCGCGTAGCGGTCGATCTGCTGCG